>NZ_JCAPET010000088.1:0-5028 GCF_059735245.1 Gorillibacterium sp. sgz306347 | reverse complement strand
TCCCTTTAGCGCTTTACTGCAACGTTGGTATTTTTCGTATAAATTGAAAAGGAGCATTTTGGTGCAAATAGGCGCTGTGGCAACCGTTACACATGGCGAGGGCTAAGTGAAGGAGCCTCAACCAGCAGTGGCGGGCGGAAAGGGCACACCTATACCGAAAAAACCGCCTCCAATAAGCGGAAACGGCCTGTCATGAAGCTCTAATGGTTCCGCCTACTATAGCGGCGAAGCCCCTTGAGGCGACCGCCGGGCAGGAGGAAGTTTGCAAGCGGGGTTCTATTCTTTTTTTTCGCGCCTATAATTCTATCATACCGGGGAAATGGAGGGCTAACTGTCAGCCAGAGTGGACAAGTTTTCCGGACGAATTGGGACTTTTTGCGCAACAATGAAGGTTTCGCGGCGTATACAGGCATGTACGATATTATGTTAAGATGGAAAAATGTCACGTCTCACCTGCCACACCTCAATTCAGGAAGGAAGAATGCTTGCCTTATGAAAGAGTTGTCCTACGAATCCGTTCAGGAGTTGAGCCGGAAGAAGAGCGAGTCCAAAGGAAAGCGGATGCCGCGGCGGGTCGTTTTGGCGATTACGCTGGCGATTTGGCTGGCTGTCGGGGTCGCCGGTTATTCGCTTGCCCATCACTATATCGGAGGCATTCAGCAGCGGCTGGACGGCATGGCGCAGGCCAATCAGGCCGAGATGCAGGAGCTGAACACGAAGCTGACCGCCCTGCAAACCGCCCTCGGCGAGCAGAAATCCCAGGCCGAGACGCTCAAGCAGCAGTTTGCTTCGGTGGAAAGCGAGCTGACGGCTGTAAAAGAAGAAATGTCGCTGGCGGGCAGCTCCCTCAGCACAACCGCCGAGACCAAAAAAGCGCTGAACGCGCGCATCAACGACCTCAGCAAGGAGCTGGGCGAGCTGCGCAAGGTCATCCAGCGCCTGGAGGAAGCGGCCCGTGTTTATTAAGCGATTCCTGCCGCCGCTTCTGATTCTGGCTCTGGTCGGGGGGCTTTACACCGGCTTTGCCGCCGAAGCGGACAAGCTGGAGCCGGGATACCAAAGCGCGCAGCTTGATTTGCAGGCCGAAAAGGAGCTGGCCGGACAAATGGACGCGCCCCTGGCCGGGGCGAACGAGTCGTTTGCCGCGATGGATGCGTCCGCTCTCAAATCGTCGGAGGAGCTGGCTGCCATCAAATCGGCGCTGACGGCGCTCGGCGAGAACGCCAAGCAGGAGAGCGCCGCCGACGCGGCCCAGAAGAATGCGGTCGACAAAATTGTAAGCACCAGCGCGCAGCAGACGAAGAAGACCGGCGACGTGCTGGACAACGTGCTGGCGAACATCCTGGGAAAGCCCATCGGCCAGTCGTATGGCAAACGGTCCACGGTCAAGGTTTTTTCCCTGCAGGAAGCGGGGTACCGCGGCTATATGGCGAAGGTCAAGCTGCATGATCCGAAGGCGTTCAAGCTGGTTCTCTCCGGCGACAAGATCGGCCACCCGGGCGAAAAAACGAGCGCGGCCGCCAAGCGGACAAACGCGACCATCGCCATCAACGGCGGCGGCTTCGCGCGGCAGAACGGCCTGCTGTACCCGATGGGCATCACCGTGGTGGACGGGCAGATCAAAACCTTTGCCCGGATCGATCTGAGCTTCATCGGCATTAACCAGAAGGGGCATCTGGTGGGCGGCTCCGTCACCTCCAAGCAGCAGATCAAGGACATGGGCGTCCAGCAGGGCGCAACTTTTGTGCCGACGCTGCTGAAGGACGGCAAGAAACAGACCATCCCGGCCAAATGGCGGAACAAAAAGGAGCCGCGCACGCTCATCGGCCACTTTTCCAACGGGGACCTGCTGCTGATCGTCATCGACGGCCGCCAGAAGGGCAGCTCCGGCATCACGCTGGAGGAGGCCCAGAAGAAGCTTCTGGAATGGAACGTCCGCGATGCGTACAACCTGGACGGCGGCGGCTCCAGCTCCTTCGTCTACAACGGCAAGGTGCTGAACAGCCCGTCGGACGGCACGGAACGCAAGGTCGTGTCCAATTTCGTGGTGCTGCCGTAAGCATATACAAAACCCGGCCATTCCCCGGCCGGGTTTTTTCGTTCGAACAAGACTTTCCTTTTGAATTGCCGTAAAATGGGTTCATCCGCTCAGAAAAGGAAGGCGATTCTCTTGATCATTACCACCGAACGGCTGATTCTCCGCCCTTATGAGGATTCCGATTTGCCCGGCTTGTTTCGCCTGCTGTCCGATCCGCTTACGATGCAGTTTTGGCCCGCGCCGTTTACCCGCGAGCAGGCCGAGCAGTGGATGCGGCGCAGCCAAGGTCTGTACGACACGGGGCTTGGTCGGCGGGCTGTCATTCTGCGGGAAACGAACGAACCGATCGGCGATGCGGGCTTGATGCAGGCCGAGATCGACGGAAAGCCGGAATATGACCTCGGGTACATCATCGCGGCAAAGGAATGGCAAAAGGGCTACGGCTATGAAGCGGCGGCAGCCCTATTGCGATATGGGTTAGATGAACTGAAGCTTCCCCGTATCTGCGCCAACATGCCGGTCGATCATACCGGCTCCCGGAGGGTGGCCGAGAAGCTCGGCATGAAGCAGGAAAAGCGGTTTGCCAATGCGCGGAACCGGAATATCATGACCCATTTGCTTGCCATCGAGGCGGAGTAGACCGGGTACCGGTCCGCCTGCCTCAGTTTGTTCGCCATTCGGCAAGGAGCTTCTCCGCGAGGGCGTCGGCTTGCTTTTCTATGGCGGCGATCCGGTCCAGCAGGTCCGCTTGCGCCATGCGGTGGTTTCTTGTCCAAGCTTGCTTCGTGACTGGTTCTCCATCCGCCGGGAGAGCGGCAAGAAGGTCGGCAAGCTGCGCGGACATGGTTTCGTACAAGGCTTGCATGGCAGCAAGCCTTTTTCCGCTGGAGTCCCCTTCGGCAGCAGCCCGGGCCTCCAGCAAATAAACAGCTGCGGCTCTTCGCGCATCCGCAAGCGCCGCCAAACAGAACCGGTTTACGCTCCCCCTCCGGGCAAACGCGGCTTCGTCCGCCGACCGGTACCATTCCTCGTCCAATAGCCCTTCCCGCCAAGCCTCCAAAGCCGCGTAACCGAGAAGGTAGCCGTTCTGTTCGTTCATCCGCATCGAACGAAGCTTCAGGTCCAGCGATTCGAGCAGGTTGTCCCAAGCCGGGGGGGCGGGCGACTTTTTGCCAAGCCGGACAATCCGGTAAGGCCAATGATCCGCGTAGAGATAACCTTTGGTTTTTCTCATTTCCTCTTGAAAATCGGGATCGTCCCGCAGGCCTTCAAGCGTCTCCTGGTCAAAATACGAACGGCAAAGCAGCGTGTCCCCGGAATCCCGATACCCGGTGATGACGCCCCACTCCGGCGCGACCCGAAGGTTGAGCGCGATCGGCAGCCGCCGCTTCCGGATATCGGCCATAAGCTGCTGCTTGACGTCCCGGCGCTGCTCCGGCTTGATGCGTTCGGTCCATAAAGGTTCATACCCCAATGCGGCAAAGGCCGGGGCGGCGTAATCGAAGGCGGCCAAGGCGTCGGCCGCGCTGTAATCCCAAACGGGCGCAAAGGCGATTCTCCAGCAAGCGCCCGAAATTCCCATCACCGTTTCATAAGAGACGCGTTCCCCGGCGGTTTGCAGCGACAGGGTGAGCGCTCCCGCCCACGAGCAATCCATGTTCTTTCCAAAGCCCAACGGTCCGACATTTTCCACGATGCAGGCGCCGCTCTCCCTGCTTCCCGCGGTTAAGGCGGTCCGGTCCGGGTTGAACAGAAGCTGTTCCCCTTCCGGTACGCTGACCGCCTGAAGGCCGTCCCGGTTCAAGTAGAGCAGAAGCAAGTAGTCGGTCCCCTCGTTTTCAATAGGGCTGGGGAACAGGGCGTGATCCGCCGGAATGGCATCCCACCCGAAGAACCGGTAATGCTCCAGCTTTTTCATAACGTTCCGGTAGCTCCGCTTATTTCCGTAAACGGCGCCTGCCATCTCCAGTTCTCCTTCTTTTGCGGTCAGGCCCTGCGTGTGGCGGTCAAGCTTCAGCACTTCTCCTTGAAAACAATAGGTGTAGAAAATCCCCTCCGGCGTTTCGAATTGAACAAGCAGCGCCTTGACCCGGTCCGTTGGGAGGGAAACCGGAAGAGATTCCTCATGAACGGGAAAGGTCAGCCGGTTTCCGCCGACAAAAGGATTCAAAAAAGCCGTGAGGTCGTGAGCGTTTACCCCGTCCGTGTACACAGCGGAGAGGATCATAAGCTCCTGCGGCATCAAAATGCTGTCGATGGAATGCCCCAAAAGCGCGGAAAGCAGGGGAAGCGTCGCGGTTTCCGGAAGCGCCTTCCCGTTCTCCCACTTGGAAACCGCCTGCGAGGTGACATGCAGCCGTTCCGCCAGTTGCTCCTGGGAGAGCTTTTTTTGTTTGCGAAGCGTAGCGATCCGTTTACCAATAGCAGCCGTACCATTCATATTTGATCTCCCTGATCCAGATTACGACGTCGTTAGGGTCATTATAAGCCGCGGTCCGATAAGACAGCCATCGATTTAAAGACAAGGGCAGAGGCGGCGGACTCAACCGGAGGTTGTCAGGCGGAATAAGTTCACGCGTGCGGGAGGCAGTGCCGGAGAATAACGGAAAGGGAGTTATTCTTTCTGTGCTGAGAAATATCATAGCCGCCGCATACCCGGAGTATGAGTACATAAAGGAACGCGAGCCTTATAGAAGCTCAAAAGACGGAAGGCTTTCCTTTAATATGGCCTTGTAGATGCGGGCTTTTCTTATCGGTGGTTGACGCAACCTTCCGCCGGCGCTAGAAGCTCGGGCAAGGAGTACTCTTGGGCGGAGAGCCTCTTCTTTTTGACCGACGCCACACGCTAGCGGTTCACACGGAGCTTATTCACGCGAAAACTGCCTGGTTTTTTTTCCACCCTGAAAATAAGTCAACGTCATAGTCTGTGGTTCCCGCCAGGGCACGGGTGGCTAACGGTTGCCACAGCGCTTATTCGCCCAAAAAACCCC
>NZ_JCAPET010000087.1:0-5168 GCF_059735245.1 Gorillibacterium sp. sgz306347 | reverse complement strand
CAGCCGCAGTCGCCCGCCGTGCACGCGCCCGGCGCTTGGCGCAGCCGCAGTCGCCCGCCGTGCACGCGCCCGGCGACTGGCACAGCCGCTGCTGCCTGCTGTGCATGCGTCCGCCCCGCCCGCCGGGCGCAAATAGAAACAGCGCTAATTTCCCGAATGCCGATCAACGGGAAATTAGCGCTGTTTGGTGTTCAAGTCAGCTCTCCGAGCTGCTTCCTGCTCCTGTGCCTGCGCCGCCGGCAGGACGGCCGCTGTCCGGCTCCACCGGCAGCACGCCCGCCGTCGTGCTGAGGTGCTGCAGGACGGCTCCGTTCTCCGCCTGATCGTCGGTCAAGCCGACGCGGTGGCGCAGAGCCAGGATCGCGTTCCGCAGGTCCTCTTCCTTCGGAACAATGTAAGGGCTTCTCCATTCGCCGTCCAGGTGAATGAACTCGATCTGCTCCGGCTTCAGCTCGCGGAACGAGCGGATCCAGTCCCGGAGCTCCGCCTCCGGCACGTCGGTTTTCACGTTCCGGCCGACCGCCTCGATAATATTGCCGAGGCTCGCAATCCCGTTCACCGAGGTCAGCTTGTCGACCAGCTCGCGGATTACCTGCTGCTGCCGCTCGTTGCGGGCCAAGTCGGACGAAGGCTCGGTGCCCCGGTTGGACTTGCGGTAGCGCACGAAATCGAGCGTGTTCTTTCCGTCCAGCGTCTGGAGCCCCTCCTTCAGTTTGATATGCGTGCCGTCCTCGTTGTCCACGTATTCCATGTCCATGTCGACATTCAGCGTCAGGCCGCCGAGTTCGTCCACAATGTCGCGGAAGCCCTGAAAATCGAGCACCGCCATGTGGTCGATCGGCACGCCGAGCAGCTCGCTGAACAAGCTTTTGGTATTGCCGATCGCGGTATCGCGGTCTTTGTTGTAAAAGTACGGATAATAATAATTCGCTTTATGCGACCCGATCGAGTCTGGCTTCAGCTGCAGATCGCGCGGCAGCGAAACGACCGTGGCGGCATGGGTGTCCGGGTTCAGCGCCATCAGCATGATGACATCGGTGTTCATCGACCCCTCGCTGCCGTCACGGCTGTCGACGCCGGTAATCAGGAAGGTCAGCGGGCCGATGCCCGCTTCCTCTTCTTCCGGCTCCGGTGCGGCCGTGGCGGAGGATGCCGGGGGCGCCGGAGTCGGCGGAGCGGCGACGCTGCGGATCGCCTCGTCCGCTTTATTCAGCAGATATACGGTATAGACGCCGGCCCCGAGCAGGAGGACGGCCAGGCTGATGCCCGTCGCCCACAGAATGCGCCGAACCCTTTTTCGCGTTTTCATGCAGGGCCTCCTTGGTTTTGTGGATGAATGCGGGTAGTGCACCGGCCAAATCCGTTTAAACGGATCGGCAAAACGTTCTACGGAATTTTACCGCGATTTTACCCGAATATATGTGACAATTTTGTGAACATTTCTGCACAACAAAAAAACCGGCCGCCGCCGATTCGACGGTGAAGCCGGTTTTTGCTACTCTTCCTTGCCCTGCGCGCGCTCGGAGCTCCGTTCGTTGATGTGCCGAAGCTGCTCCAGCAAGCCTTTTACCTCCTGGAAAAGATGAGCGACCTCCTCCTGCGAGCTGCCCGCCTGCTTCAGCAGCCACTCCGGGATGCATGCAGCTTCCCCCTTCAAGCGCTCTCCGCTTTCGGTCAGAGATACCGTTACCTTGCGCTCGTCTTCGGAAGAACGCTTGCGTACCAGCAAGCCTTGCGCCTCCATCCGCTTGAGCAAAGGCGTAAGGGTCCCGGAGTCGAGATGGAGCCTTCGGCCCAGCTCGTTGACGGTCAAGCCGTCCTGCTCCCACAAAACGAGCATGGTTAAATACTGGGGGTAGGTCAGGCCAAGCGCTTCGAGCATCGGGCGGTAAAGCTTGGTCATTTCCCGCGAAGCCGCATAGAGGGCGAAGCAGAGTTGGTTGTCGAGCTTCAGTTGTTCATCGTCGCCGGGCGGTTGAGGCCGGGAATCGGTACTCATGAGATCCTCCTAATTGCTAGTTTTCCAGAAGGGCTTCAATCTCCTTCGCCAGCTTGGACGGTTTTGTCTGCGGGGCGAAACGGGCGACGGGCTCTCCGTTCTTGTCCACCAGAAACTTGGTGAAGTTCCACTTGATTTCGGAGCCGAACATGCCTTTCTGAGCGTTCGTCAAAAACCGGAATAGCGGAGAGACGTTCTCCCCCTTCACATCCACCCGGTCGTACATCGGAAAGGCAACGCCGTAATTCAGCTGGCAAAAATTAACCGTTTCCTCAATGTTGTCGAACTCCTGGTTCATGAACTGGTCGCACGGAAACCCCAGAATGGCGAAACCGCGGTCCTTATATTGCTCGTACAGCTCCTGCAGTTCCTTGAACTGAGGGGCAAAGCCGCATTTGCTGGCCGTGTTGACGATCAGCAGAACCTTGCCTTCATAATCGCCGAGCCGTTCGGTTGAACCGTTTGTTTTCGCAACTTCAATATCGTAGAGAGCCGCCATGTGAATCGTTCCCTTCTCCGCTTATTTTCTTTCATTTTCCCCGAATAAGCAAATCATACCTCATCGCCCCCGAAATTTCAATTTCATAAAATACAATTGTTTAAAATTGTTCACACTCTACTTTAGCGCAGGGCTCCTCCAAGGCTTTGGTCCAGGACAAGAGGCGGCTTCGGTCCGTTTTCCGGCTGCGCGGCGAGGCTTACACTGATAAACGTCATAGAGAAACAGAAAGGGATGGGACCATGAACCAACCAACGGTCAAACTGACCGGCGTCACCAAAAAAATCGGCGGAAAAACCTTGATCGACAACCTGAGCTTCGAGGTGCCGCGCGGCGAAGTTTTCGGGTTTCTCGGCCCCAACGGAGCGGGCAAAACAACCACGATCCGCATGATGGTCGGGCTGATGAAAATGACCTCGGGGGACGTCCTGATCGAGGGCCACAGCGTCACGCGCCAGTTCGAGCAGGCCATCCGCCATGTCGGCGCGATTGTCGAAAATCCGGAGATGTACAAATACTTGAGCGGGTACCGCAACCTGGTCCATTACGCCCGCATGACGCCCGGCGTTACACGCCATCGGATCCAGGAGGTCGTCAAGCTGGTCGGGCTGGAAAACCGCATCCACGACAAGGTCAAACGCTACTCCCTCGGGATGCGGCAGCGGCTCGGCGTCGCCCAGGCGCTTTTGCACAAGCCTTCGCTTCTCATTCTGGATGAGCCGACCAACGGCCTCGATCCCGCCGGTATCCGGGAGCTGCGCGATTACCTTCGCCGGCTGGCCCGGGAAGAAAACATCTCGATTATCGTCTCCAGCCACCTTCTTTCGGAAATGGAGCTGATGTGCGACCGGATCGGCATCATCCAGAACGGACGGCTGGTCGATGTCAAATCGATCAAGGATTTCGTCGGGGAGGAACGGGGCGGCCGGTACGCCATCGAGGTCGATTCTCTTGAAGCCGCGCAAGCGGCCCTCACCGTCGCCCGCGGAGTGGAGATCGATGCGGCGGGCCATCTGACGGTCGCGGCCGAACGGGAAGAAGCGGCGGAGCTTGTCGCCGCGCTTGTCCGCGCCGGCGTCCGGGTGTACGGCGTGCGCCCGGTGACCAAAACGCTGGAAGACCGATTCCTCGAAATGACCGGAGGCGAACACATTGCTTAACCTGATCCGCAACGAAAACATGAAAATTTACCGCCGCTCCCGTACCTGGGTACTGGTGCTCCTTTTGCTGGCGGTGGTCGGCGGGTTGTCCGGCATCACCAAATATAACGAGCCCCCGGCACAGGACTGGAAGCAAACCGTTACCGAAAGCAAGCAAAGCGCTGAAAAGGCGCTGCAGGACAAAGAGCTTTCTCCGGATGGCATCGCTTATTACCAAGAGCAGCTCAAGGTGGCCGATTACCGTCTGGAGCATAACATTCCTCCGGAAAACAACACCGTGTGGGGCATGATGCTTGCATTTTCGCAAATGGGCATCCTGGTCACCATTTTGACGGTCATTGTAGCGGCGGATATCGTCTCCGGGGAGTTTGCTTCCGGAACCATCAAGCTGCTGCTGATCCGGCCAAGCAGCCGCTCCAAGCTCCTGCTGTCCAAATACATCGCCGTCCTGATGTTCGGTGTTCTGATGCTTTTGCTGCTTGCCGGCTCCGCTTATCTGATCAACGGATTCCTGTACGGCTTTGACTTTTCTATCCCAACCTACCTTTACCTGCAAGATGGCGCGGTCCAGGAGCAGTCCATACTGGCCCGCATCCTTGCCCAGTACGGCTTCGGCTGCGTTACCCTGCTGATGACCGCTACGCTGGCGTTTATGATTTCGACCGTTTTCCGCAGCAGCTCGCTATCCATTGGCCTTTCGCTGATGATTCTGCTGCTGAGCGACACCGTTACCATGGTGCTCCGGCAATACTCCTGGATCAAATATTACTTGTATGCGAATACCGACCTGGAAGCTTATTTCGGCGGTACTCCGCTGCGCAGCGAAATGACGCTCGGCTTTTCCGTCACGGTGCTTTCCGTCTACTTCCTGGCGTTTCTGATTCTGTCCTGGACCGTGTTCCGCAAACGGGATGTCGCATAAAGCGCCGGACGCCCGGGCAGTTTAAAGCAGAAGCCGAACGGGTAAGGAATGGCAATCCCTTAGAAAAGGTGGGAGCGACATGGACAATCACGACAACGGCTATGCGCCCGACGACAAAAAGAACCGCAGCGGCCTGTTCGGAGGCCTGACGCCCAACGATCTTGCCTCCCCGGCTTGGGAGGCGGCATTGGGCCAGGACACGACGGACCCGCAAGCAAGCGGAGTGACGGATACGGTGCCGGTCGGCGAATATGAAGCCGGCGGGCCTCAGGCGGAGGACAGCCTCTCCGGCGAAGCATACGCAGATGAGGAGCGGATCGGGGACATCGACCTGGCCGCCGTGCCGGACGCGGATGAAATCGCCAAGGACAGCCCGGTCGATCCGGCAGCTCCCCCGGTGGACGTTGTCCACGGAACGGACCTGCTGAACGGTTCGGGAGCCGACGATCCCGACGACACAGGCCGACGTCCGTAGTCGCGGCGGGCGGCAGCACCTGCGACGGTGCTTCGGCGAGTGCTGCTCCGGTAGGCGGTGCTTCGGCGAGTGCTGCTCCGGTAGGTGGCGCTTCGACGGGTGATGTTCCGGCG
>NZ_JCAPET010000086.1:0-6015 GCF_059735245.1 Gorillibacterium sp. sgz306347 | reverse complement strand
GCGGGCACCACAGACTATGACGTTGCGTTTTTTTCAGGGTAGAAATATGACCGGCCGATACTGCCGACTTAATCGTTCGTTGCGCTGGACAGCCCGCCCATGTGCCACTCTTCGCCCGCCTCGCTGCGCCGGGCGGCTCCTTTGCCGGGGCCGTTCCAAGTGCGCGCCGCACGGGTGGCCGCACGCCGGTATCTTTCGGCACCGTCTCCGCCCTTTTCTCCTCACGGCCTCTCCCGGCACGTCACGTAGATGACCCGGGCCGGGCGGCCTGTCCATGTGCCACTCTTCGCCCGCCTCGCTGCGCCGGGGCTCCTTTACCGGGGCCGTCCCAAGCCCGCGCCGCACGGGTGGCCGCACGCCGGTATTTTTCGGCACCGTCTCCGCCCTTTTCTCTTCACGGCCTCTCCCGGCTCGTCACGTAGATGATCGGGGGCGGTTGGCCTTCACATGCGTCACTCAACTCGCCACCTCCCCCGGCTCGTCACGTAGATAACACGGGCCGGGCGCCCTGCTCGTACGTCTCATTCTACGCGCCTCCCGGCACGCCACTTACATACGTCGCGCCAGACATCCCACACTTACTAACCGCCCTCCGGCCGCCTCCCCCGGCCGCCGGCCCCTTACCGGACCGCCGGCTCCGTAAGGTCGCCCCTCCGGCCCGCCCAATGCAGCTCGCTGCCCGGCAGGTCGTCAAACCATGCCGCCTCCTCCGGGCAGTCCAGAATCATCAGCTTGCCGTAATGCCCTTCTTTGGACTGGTGATACTTCAAATAGGCCTTTCCGTGCTCCACCGCCAGAATCTCGATTTTACCGGATGCATGGCTCATGGTCAGCCGGACCCGCTTGCCGAGTCCCGAGGTGCGGGCTTTGGCCTGCTCCACGATCCGGTAAACACGGTCGAGCGGCAAAACAAACGCCTCGTTCCCGGCCACCGGCCGGTTCACGAAGAAATAGTAGGGCGCGATCCCGGCCCAGGACAACCGGTCCAGCAGCTCGGCGAGCACGCCGGGGTCGTCGTTGATTCCCTTCAGCACCGGCGTCTGATTGACCACATGCGCCCCCGCCGACTGGAGGGCTTTCACCGCGCGCAGCGCCTCCTCCGTCAGCTCGCGGGGATGATCAAAATGGGCCATAACGTAAATTTGCTGTCCCCCCGACGAATGCTTCCGGATGGCCTCCAGCAGCGCCTCATCCTCGTAAATGCGCATTGGCTGAAAGGCGGGCATTTTGGAGCCGAGCCGAATGATCCGGACGTGCGGAATTTCCTCCAGCCTTTCCATCAGGGAGATCAGCCGCTGCGTCGAAAGCATCAGGCTGTCGCCTCCGGTCAGCAAAACGTTGTTGATTTCCGAATGGGCGGCGATATAGGCCAGCCCTGCTTCCGGATTGACGGCGGCCTCCCGCGCCCCGCCTCGAAAAAGCCGTTTGCGGAAACAATAGCGGCAGTACGCCCCGCACGCCTCCGAAACGAGCAGCAGCGCCGTGGTCCGGTACTTGTGCTGACAGCCCGGCACCACATAATTCGCCTCTTCGTTGCTTGCATCCAGGCAGCCGTATTCGTCCAGCTCCCATTCGTTCGGGACAACAAGCCGGCGAAGCGGGTCCGCCGGGTCCGACCAGTCGATCAGCCCCAGGTAGTAATCGTTTGCCCGAAAAGCGAATTCCCCGGCGACCCGCTTCAGCTTCTCGCGTTCCTCCGCCGGAATGCGGTCCAGCTTGTCAATGTCGGTGATAAATTGCAGCTTGCTCATGGCGATCCTCCTCCAGAGGGAAAGTGGATGCGCTTGGTGGCAGAATGGAAAGGAACCCGATGGATGAAAACAGAAAAAGACCCCGAAGGGTCTTTTGGAACAAGCAAAAAAGATCGGACCCATCTTCTGCCGACGAGGTTAGCTGACGGGCTCGGGAAGGATGGTTCCCTACATCTGACGACGATTCGCCCCACAAACACGGTTCCCCCGCTTTCCGGCCGAAGCCGGAAATTAAGCGCATGCCATCATGGTACCGGAACTTGGGTTCCTGTGCAATACTTGTCAAACAATTGCCGTATCTTTCGCTCGGCTGCGCCGGACGAACTCAAACAAAATCGCGCATGGAACGAACCTCAATACGGCCCGGGTTTGCGGCTACATACCGGCCGCCGGACGGATCGAGGGCAAAAAACTCCACGGTCACCGGACGGCCCGGAATCAGCGTAAAGAAATTGTCGCTGAAAATACCCTCGGCTTCTGCGGACAGCCACACCTGCTCGGCCAGAGCGTCCGCTTCCAGCACCCATTTCGAGCCGGCGCCGTTTTCCGCATCCCGAAGCCGGATGGAAGGCTCCGCAAGCCGACGGGTTTTGGCATCCGCAAAGAAGGCTTCGGCCGAGGCCGCGATGCTCCCGTCCGCCTCCAGCAGCTCCGCCGCCAGAACCGCCTCGGCGGCGTCGCGGCCCTGCAGCAGCTCGTCCGCCCGGACGGAAAGCGCCAGCACGGAAGCATCGGCATCCACCCGAATATCTTCGGCGCGTTCGCTGATCAGCTTGCCGCCGAAATCCAGCGCGCGGAGGCGAAGCGTGCCGCTGAACGGCTCGGTCCGGTCGGAAACGACGTGCACGTGAAGGGCTCCGTCTTCGGACGGCCGGACGGAAATCAGCACGTCGCGGAAGCCGCGCTTCGCCGCGTATTGCAGCGCCTTCCAGCGGCCGTAGTAATCGATGCTTGCCCAGGACGCGACCGGCCAGCAGTCGTTTATCTGCCAGTACAGGGTGCCCATGCAGTACGGCTTGGCGCGGCGGTGCGCCTCGATGGCTTCGCGGATCGCTTCCGCCTGAAGCACCTGGCTCATGTACAGGAAGGACGGGAAATCCTTCGGCTCCTTCAGGTACTTGTCCATGTACTCCTTGATCAGCCGGTTGCCCGAGCCGTTCTTCTGGTGGGCCAGCATGACGTCGGATTCCAGCTCCATGTCCTTTTCCTCGGCGTAAGTCAGAACCGTTTTGTACTCCGGGAAGGACTGGAAGCCGTATTCGCTCATGAACCGCCCGATCCTCACTTCATAATTCTCGAACGGCTCGGAATTGTGCCAGACGCCCCAATAATGGACGTCGCCGCTGGTCGTACGCCCCGTGGTGTGCTGGCGGGCGTCCCCGGTCAGCTCGACAAGCGGCGAGGACGGCCAGTAATCCGTCCCGGACGCATGCTCCTTCACGGCGTTTGGAAGCAGGTCGTGGAACAGCGCCTCGTAGTCCGCCCATAAACGTTCGCGCTGCGCTGCATCGAAGTTCTTTTTCCAGCCCCAGCCGGCATTTTCGTTGAAGTTCGCCCAAGCCGAGTCGATCTCGTTGTTGCCGCACCAGAGGGCGATCGACGGGTGGTTGCGCAGACGCCGGACATTTTCCTCCGCTTCCGCACGGACGCTGGCAAGAAACGCCTCGTCGCCCGGATACATGCTGCAGGCGAACATGAAATCCTGCCAAACCAGCAGACCGTGCTCGTCGCACAGCTCGTAGAACGCTTTTTCCTCGTAAATGCCCCCGCCCCAAATGCGCAGCATGTTCATATTCGATTCCTTGGCCGTCAAAATTTCCCGCAGGTAGCGGTCCCGCCCGACTTCCGGCGCAAAGCTGTCCTTGGGGATATGGTTCGCGCCCTTGATAAAAACAAGCTTTCCGTTCAGCTCAAACGCGAACGAGGCGCCTTGCTCGTCCTTGCGAATGGACAAGCGGACCGAGCGAAGGCCCGTGCGTACTTTTGCCGCGGCCGTGGGGGCGCCTGCCCGGGAAAGCTCCGCCGTGAACGTGTAAAGCACCGGCTCGCCCAGCCCGTTCGACCACCACAGCCGGGGGTTTTCCACTTCGAGCGGAAGCTCGATGCGGTTCAGCCCCGCCGCCAGCAAGACAGCGCTTTCTTTCCAGGCTCCTTCCGTGCCTGCCCGAAGCACCGCCTCTCCGGCTTCTTCAGCTTCGATCTCCGCTACCGCCGTGAGCCGCGCTTTTGCAGCCGTTACTTCGTCCTGACGGATAAACAAATCCGCAAAACGCGTCCCCGTCCAGCCTTCCAGCCGCGCTTCCCGCCAGATGCCGCTCGTGACGAAACGCGGGCCCCAATCCCAGCCGTAATGATACGGCGCTTTGCGCGCAAATACGCTGATCTTCTTGTCCCCGAGTCCGCCCAGCTCGGATTGGTCGTTCGGGGCGGGCAGGGCGTAGCCGAGCTGCTCCAGCTTCGGCAGGTCGACCTGCACCGGGGAACGGAACACGATGCGCACCGTGTTGTCTTTGGCGGCAAGAAGCTTTTTGACGTCCACTCTCCAGGAGCGGAACATGTTGTCCGCCGAAAGAACAAGCTCTCCATTCACATACACGTCCGCGTACGTATCCAGCCCGTCGAAAACAAGCTCCAGCCGGGATTCCGCCAGCAGCTCCTCGGACAGGTCGAAGCGGGTTTCGTATTCCCAGTCCTTTTTGTCGATCCATTGCAGGTCGTGCTCGTTCGTTCCGTAAAACGGGTCCGCGATCTTGCCGTTTTTCAGCAAATCGGTATGCACGCATCCCGGAACGGCCGCTTTCAGCCACTCGTGATCCTCGCATGCCTTGAAGCTCCAGTCGTTCAGTATCCGCTTGTTTACGCTCATTGGGTCCTCCCTGATGGTGTGCCTGTACGCGCACTTCCACCCGATTTTAGCAGATATCCGGCCATGAAGAAACCTCCAAAAACCGTTCCCTGCGGAGCGTTTTTCGGAGGTTCTTTAGAAGGGCTTGGCGGATCAGCGGAGCCACGCCTCAAGGAGCAGCGAGAGCACCATGACGGCCCCGCAGCGCGTGGACAGCTTGACGGCTTCGCCCATCAGCGGCAGGTAGGCGGCGGAGGGATTGGCCGGCCCCAGATTGCGGTAAACGCGGATGATCGGCCAGGCGGTCAGCACGCCGAGAAGCGCGTAATAGGGAAGCGCCCCGGCGAGCACGGCCGCCAGCAGCGATACAAAAGAGAGCACAAGCAGCAGAATGGAAAAACGCAGCGCCCGTTCTTCGCCCAAAACCACGACGAGGGAGCGTTTGCCCGCTTTTTCGTCGGCACGCCAGTGAAGGAAATGGTGGTTGAACAGGATCAGCGTGGTCAGCAGCCCGACCGGCAGCGAAACCAGAAGCGCCCGATAGTCAAAGCCGGACGTTTGCGCGTAATAGCTCCCGAGCACTGGCAGCACGCCGAAGGCCAGCACGATGCCGATCTCGCTGTAGCCCTTGCCCCGGTAACCGAACCGGATCGGCGGCGCGACGTAGAAATAGGCGATCAGAGCGCCCGCCGCGCCGTAAACGAGAACGGGCCAGCCTCTGTAAACCGCAAGCACCAAGGCGCAGGCCCAGGCAAAAGCAAACAAAGCCCAGGTGACGGCGGAAAAGGTTTTGTAGCTCCACGTCCCTTCGGTCAGGAACTGCGAATGCGTGGCGATCGCATCCTCCGTCCGGCCGATTTCGTCGTCGACGTCGTTGCGGTAATCCCACAAGTCGTTCACCATGTTGGAAAAAAGATGCGCCGCCGCCGCGCCGATCAGCGTAATCAAAAAGAAGGCCCAGTGAAAACGGCCCGCCCAATTGTAAGCCCCCGCCGCACCAAGAAGCACCGGCATGACCATGACCGGCAGCACATAGAAGCGGGAAGCGCGAATAAATTGCTTGAACATGAAAACGGTTTTACCTCCCAAAAATAGAATAATTATCAAATTAGACTAAACGCAGAAACGCTAAAGAACAGTGTACTCCAACCCGTTCGGCTCGTCCAGCGGGGAGGCACCCTTTTTTTGCCTGTAATAAAAGGAAACCTCCCCAGTTCCGGGAACCGGAACGAAAAGGTTTCCATGTACGCCGCCTAGTGCCGCTAGGCGCGGGCGGGGCCGGCGCGAGGTGGCGCTGCGGCACGCGGGCGGGGCCGGCGCGAGGCGACGCGGCGGCACGCGGGCGGGGCCGGCGCGAGGTGGCGCGGCGGCACGCGGGCGGGGCCGGCGCGAGGCGGCGCGGCGGCACGCGGGCAGGGC
>NZ_JCAPET010000085.1:0-7146 GCF_059735245.1 Gorillibacterium sp. sgz306347 | reverse complement strand
TTTATTTTCATTTTCTGTGGTGCCCGCCAGGGCATGGGTGGCTAATGGTTGCCACAGAGCTTATCCGGCTAAAAAGTCTCTGTTTCCTTCTCTAACGGTTGTGAGCGGGCTTATTTACGGCCAAAAGACGGACAAGCGGCCTCTGACCGGCAAATAGGCGCAGTGGCAACCGTTACATTCCGGGAAGCCCCGGCTTTTGCGAAATAAGCTCACTGGCAACCGTTAGCGTTTCCCAGCCGGCCGCCGGCAGAGGTAAACAGGCCGCATTTTCCGCAGCCGCGTTTGCCGGCACGTCCTCCGCCATACCGCGCGCCAGGTACAGCTACCGCTGCTTTCACCGCCGTCCTCCCGCTTTTTCCGATTTCGCCGCCGCTCCTCACGCTTTTCCGATTTCGCCGCCGCTCCTCACGTTTTTCCGATTTCGCCGCCGCTCCTCACGCTTTTCCGATTTCGCCGCCGCTCCTCACGCTTTTCCGATTTCACCGCCGTCCTCACGCTTTTCCGATTTCACCGCCGTCCTCACGCTTTTTCCGATTTCACCGCCGTCCTCACGCTTTTTCCGATTTCGCCGCCGCTCCTCACGCTTTTTCCGATTACGAGCCAAACCTTTTCCCCCTCCGTATAAACTCCCTGAAATAAGAGCTCAACACAATCGCCAAATCCGAAAAAATGGTGCACAATCAAAAAAATGGTACCTATCCATCCGATGAACCCATTCGCTAAAATGGAGACGATTCCCAGTGTAAGCGTTTTCTCGAACGCTGGCGGATCCATTATGGTTCAAAGGAGGGTATTAGGATGCAAGCACACAGGGCGGAAAGGCGGTTTTGGCTGAAGGCGTTCAGTTTGTTTTTGGCGGTCGTGCTGCTGGCGGGTGTCGGTCTTTTGCCAGGCTCGAAGGTTCAGGCAGCGGAGGGAACCAAAATTACTTCGATGGCTTACTTTTCAGCGGCGGACGGGCCGATCATTACGAAATCGGGGGTTGGACAAGCCAGCTTCGGCTTTGTCATGCCGGTCTTTAACGGAGGCTCCGCCACCTGGAGCGATGTTGTTCAGGACCTGGGGGTAAAGGTGAAGGTGAACGGCAGCTGGGTCGACATCGACAGTGTCGGAAGCTTTGTCTACAACCAGAACTGGGGGCATTGGAACGACGGAGGCTTTACCGGCTATTGGTTCCTCCTCACTTCCTCGACCGAAATTCAGCTCTACTCCAAAGCGAATGGGGTTACCCTGAACTACAGCCTTGTCTTTCAGAACATAAACAAAACCACCATTACGGCGATGACCCCTACCCAGGGGCCGCAGCTCACGGCGAGCTATACGGGCGGGTCCGGCTTTACTTATCCGGTTTTCAACAATAACCCGGCCATCCCCTATGCCGCCGTGGCGGAGGATCTGAAGGTGTACGTCAAACCCGTCAACAGCAGCCAGTGGATCGACATCGACAACAATGCGGCCAGCGGCTGGATTTACGATCAGAACTTTGGCCAATTCACCGACGGAGGCGGCGGCTACTGGTTTAACGTAACGGAATCCATTAACGTCAAATTGCAATCGAAAACCTCTTCCGCCAACGTCGTGTATACCATCACTTTTCCGAAGCCCGTAAGGAACTCCTATGTTCTTACGCCTTATGAAGGGACGACCTTTACGGCGGACGCGAGCGGGGCCATCGGCGTCCCGCTGCCCAAAATCGGCGGGTCTCCGGCGATCGGCACGGAGCTTGGCGGCTTCGTGTATCAGATTAATATCAACGGCCAATGGGTGGACCTGAGCGATTCCGCCCGGAGCAAGTTTGTCTACTCCGCGAACGGCTACAACAACCGGTCCGACGCCAACCAATGGGGCTATTGGTCGGATTACATCTACGGGCTGTGGTTCCAGCCCATTCAGGAGAATATGCAGATCCGCATCGGCTATCCGTTAAACGGACAGGCGGGCGGAAGCGTGGGCAGCAATTTTGTTACCTATACGTTCGTCGGCAATCCGAACGCTCCCCGTCCGGATGCAAGCGACCAGGCGGACATTCCGATCGGAACGCCAAGCGACCCGGCCATCGCGGGAATGTCGCTGATCTGGCAGGATGAATTTTCCGGGACCGCGCTTGACCGAAGCAAATGGAACTACGAGCCCGGCTACTACCTCAATGATGATCCCAACACCTGGGGATGGGGCAACCAGGAATTGCAGCACTACACGACCAGCACGCAAAATGTCTTCCTGCAGGACGGAAAGCTGACGATCCGTGCGTTGAACGAACCAAAAACTTTCCCGCAGGACCCGGGCCGGGTTGCTCCCTACTCGTCCGGCAAGCTGAATACCAAAAATCTGTTTTCGCTTAAATACGGCCGGGTCGACTTCCGCGCCAAACTGCCCATCGGCAACGGCATCTGGCCGGCCTTGTGGATGCTGCCGCAGGACAACGTTTACGGCACCTGGGCGTCGTCCGGCGAAATTGACGTCATGGAAGCGAGGGGACGCTTGCCGGGCACAACCAGCGGCGCGATCCACTTTGGCAGTCAATGGCCGGCGAACCGGTTTCTGTCCGGCGAGTATCACTTCCCGGCCGGGCAAACCTTTGCCAATGACTATCATGTCTACTCGGTGGTCTGGGAAGAGGACAGCATCAAATGGTATGTGGACGGCAAGTTCTTCTTTAAGGCTACCCGGGAGGAGTGGTATTCCGCAGCCGCCCCGAATAACCCGAACGCTCCCTTTGACCAGCCGTTCTACCTCATCATGAATCTGGCGATCGGCGGGACCTTCGACGGCGGCCGGACCCCGAGCCCGTCCGATATTCCGGCCACGATGCAGGTGGATTATGTGCGCGCCTATAAAGCAGGCGGCGGGAATCCCGGAAACGTACCGGTTTCCGGCGTCACGGCAACCCCCGCAACGGTACAGGTGGAGGCCGGAAAAAGCGTCCAGCTGAGCGCCACTGTGGCCCCGTCGAACGCCACGAACAAGCAGGTCGCCTGGACCTCCGCCAATTCCGGCGTCGCATCCGTGAATGCGAGCGGTCTCGTAACCGGGGTCGCCCCGGGCACGACAACCGTAACGGCCCGAACCGCAGACGGCAATAAAACCGCCGTCTCCACCATCACGGTCGTCCCCGCTCCTCCGACAACCATCGTTATCGGCGATGCGGTAAAGGGCCTTAAGAAAACAGGCGACGACCTGCTGTTTTATGTAAATGGCGCAACCTTTGCCGACTTGCACTACCGGATCAATGGAGGCGTGCAGTTGAACGTCGCCATGACGCATACGGGGAACGGCAACTATTCGTATCCCGTCAAAAACCTGCGCCCCGGAGATAAAGTCGATTACTCCTTTACCTATAATCCCGGTCAAGGAGCGCTGGATACCCCTTGGCTCAGCTACGTTCATGGAGTAACCCAGGGTACGCCGCAGTAAATCGGGCCATCCGGATCGAAAGCCCACCGTTAAGCCCCGGAGGACCGAAGCCCGCTTCCGCAAGCGCCGGTGCGAAAACGCGTCGTCAGGCCCTCTCACGGCAGCAGGCTGCCGGGATTTTCCCGGCAGCCTGTCTTCTGTTTATCCTGCGCTTACGCAGAGCCTTAAAGGCTTCCTACTCAGCCGGTACCGGGAGCGTAAATTCAAGCTCGGGCAAGTATTGTTTCCCGCCCTTGCCTTGCGCCAGATAAGGGCGGATACGAAGCTCCTGCGGCCGCTCCTTGAAGGGAACGTACTGCGCCGCGTTCACATACACGCCTTTTTCCGTTCCCGGTGCGCTGCTGCCGCCCATGGCCAGCGCCGTCTCCCCGCGCTCGTTCAAAATTTCGTACTCCAGCGAATCCCCGACGCTCCCCAGCTCTTGTCCTTCCTTTGCGTAAAGCTTCGTTTCCAGCACCAGACTGGCCTCGGTCATCTCCACCTTCCCGATCGCCATTTCGAAAGTGCCGGATGTCTTTCGTTCGTCCGACGTCAATACCGTCCAGCTTTGGGTCGTTTTCTTCACGGGAAACGCCAAGGTAAACGCCTCGCCCACCGCAGGGTCCCACAGCCGGACCTCCAGCTCGAAGGCGTCCGGCAAATTGAGCGAAGCGGTTCCGGTCTCCGCCACTGCCGCCTCCAGCGTCAGAATTGAAGCGTGGTGATGCAGAATATCCGATGCCAAATGGCGGGTTGCCTTGAGCTCTTCGCCGTTGGCGTAAACCTGAATAGGCTGCTTGCCCGGCTCGCCTTTTTTCAGACTCGCGGTATAGTCCTCGTATCCGCGATCCAACCATTTTGTAAGCGGCGGGTTTTTGCCGTCGGCGGTTTCCCGGCTGAGCACCATCGAGATACGTGTACCGTCATAAATAAGGTCCGAGATGCGGAAGGTGACGCCGTCATGCGTCGCCTGTGCGTTTACCGCCATAGACATCCCTTGCAAGGCGGCTGTTTGCAGCCCGCCGTCACCGGCCTCGGCAAAGAATCCTCCCACAAGCGGAAGCTGCTTCAGCGCGCTTGCCATCGTTGGGGACACAAGGCCCGACCCGATGATGCAGCCCGCCACCACCGCCGCCGCTCCAGCCGCGAGACCCGCTGTACGGATGCGGCGGCTCAAACGCCCCGTCTTCGTTCCTGCACTTTGCCGAATTGCCGCCTCCTTCGGTTCCTCCAAGTCCGGCAGCGCCTGACGTTCCACGCGCTCCAGCACAGCCTCCGCCGTTTTTGCCGCATCCGTCCTGATGTACGCCGGTTTAGCTTGACGAATAAGCGTCTCCAAATTCATGCCGCTCCCCCCTGACCAATTTTTCCTTCAGCGCGGCTCTGCCCCGCGCAAGCCGTGATTTAACCGCTCCTTCGCTCAGCTTCAGCGAGAAGGCGATTTCCCGAACCCGCATGTCTTCGAAATAATACAAAATGACCGGTGTACGGAACTTCTCCGGCAGGGACAAGATCGCCGCGTAAACCTCCCGGTCCCTGCTCCGCTCCAGATACACGTCCTCCGTGCTTTTATCGCCCCGCTCCGGCAAAAACGCAGACGGCCGCTCCCTCCGGGATTTGCGGAGCGCGTTCAGGCATTGGTTGATCACAATGCGCACCAGCCAGGGAAAGGGCCGGTTCGGGTCCTTTAACGTGTCGGCGGCCACATACGCCTGGACAAACGCCTCCTGCACCAGCTCTTCCGCCCGGCTTTGGTCGCGCACATACGTATAAGCTACATAGGTGAGCCGATCCCGGTAAAGCCGCACCCATTCCAGCAGTTGCTCCTTCTGGTTCATCCTCTCACCTTCTTTCCACCATAATGACACACAAGCGGGGAAATGGTTTCAAAAAAAGAAAAAAAGGGGTTTTCAAAATCATAGCCTGCCCCCGATAAGCTGCCTCCTCTACCCGAACGCAAAGCCGGTGACACTGGGCGGCATCTGAAATCCCTTTATCCACCTCCATGTGCAACGTGATTGAGATCATTCCCAACAGCCTCGTTACCCGCATCGGCGAGAAGAAATTGACGTTCACGAGGGAGCCTTTTGTTCTTCTATTGAGCGCGATCTGTTAAAATTAGTTGTTGTGGAAAGGCATCGCGCAATATTGTCGCCGTCGGCGCGACCGATCGGGAATTCCCTGCTGCAATCGGGCGCTTCATGAAAACCAATGGACGATGGGCTTTCGGCTTTCGTAGAGGGCGAAGAAATGGCGGCCTCGCTTGCTCTCCCCGTTGCGGGGTAATGTCTGACAAAGAGTATACGGTTGTCTATGAAGAGTTAAAGATAGTAAATGAGGCGACTGCCCGCATTGGTTCGCCGAAGGCCTTTCAGCCTTTTAAGATGCCGTCCTTTCCACCCCTTTTCGCATATTGATATTTCCATCAAGCCCAATCATGAAGGAGCCGTGACACTATGAGTACAGCCCAATTTAAAGAAACCCCTCACATCAAGCCCAATGGAGCCGAAATAGCAGAAACGATTTTGCTGCCCGGCGATCCGCTGCGGGCGAAATTTATCGCCGAAACCTATTTGCAGAATGCCGTGCTTTTTAACGAGGTGCGGGGGATGCTGGGTTATACCGGAACCTATAAGGGAAAGAAAATTTCCGTGATGGGAACCGGCATGGGAATGCCCAGCATGAGCATTTATTCCTGGGAGCTTATTCACGTTTTTGGCGTGAAGAACTTGATCCGTGTCGGGTCTGCCGGGGCGCTTCAAGATCAGCTGAACCTGTATGATATCGTCTTGGCCATGGGGGCCTCGACCAATTCGAATTACGCCCATCAATTCAATCTCCCGGGGCAGTATTCGATTACCGCTTCCTTCGATTTGCTGGAAAAAGCCAAGCAAGCCGCCGATCGTAAAGGGCAAAAGGTCTATGTGGGAAACGTTCTTGCCAGCGATGTTTTTTATAATGCGGATCAAACGGCGGCGGCCAAGTGGAAGGAAATGGGCGTCCTGTGCATCGAAATGGAGTCCGCGGCCTTGTACATGAACGCGGCCCGTGCCGGCGTGAATGCTTTATGTATTTTGACGATCAGCGACCATGTGTTTCGGGCGGAGGAAACAACCTCCGAAGAAAGACAAACCTCTTTTACGAAAATGATGGAAATCGCCCTGGAGGCATCCTGCTCATAAAAGCTGCGAAAAAACGGACGGCAAACGAAAACATCCCCATCAACAGCAAGGGGACGAATGTTTGGGACAGGCTCGTCGTCTCGCATGCGCCACAAGGAAGCCTTCGGCGCCTTGTTGTAACGGCTAGTTTAAAGCCGTGGGTTCAGGCTATCGGGAAAGTCTTGATAGCCTTTTTCGTGCGAATTAATTTTAGACGGCCGCGTTAATGTTCAATGCTATAGCACAACCATTTTGCCCCTTACAACGGTACACGTTCCGAACGTCAATTGGAGCGAAAAATCCAAGCCAATTTGGCCTGCCTCTGGCTTCAGGGCCTGGCGCCCCCTCCGGCATCGTAGTTTGGAAAAGAACGAAAAGGCGGTGGACGTCTATCTGCAAAAAGGCGCGGGTGCAAAATCCAAATTACCCGAGGGCTTCGCGTTTGCCGATGGGACAGGAAGTGCAAAAAAGCAACTAATCACCCCTTGATCGGCTGTTTTCAACCGAATAAATTCAAAAAAGCATTTATCCCCCCCATTTCCCCCGTTTATCGCAGTAGACTTGCAAAAAAACTTACATGGTGCCTGTAAGA
>NZ_JCAPET010000084.1:0-8190 GCF_059735245.1 Gorillibacterium sp. sgz306347 | reverse complement strand
CGTGGCACCAACATCACCCGTAGCACCAGTCGCACCGGTCGTTCCCGTGGCACCAACATCACCCGTAGCACCAGTCGCACCGGTCGTTCCTGTAGCACCGACATCTCCCGTCGCGCCAGTTACACCGGTCGTTCCAGTGGCACCAACGTCACCCGTCGCACCCGTTACACCGGTTGTTCCCGTGGTACCAACGTCACCCGTAGCGCCCGTCGCACCGGTTGTTCCCGTGGCACCAACGTCGCCCGTAGCTCCAGTAGCACCAGTCGGTCCTGCGGCACCAACATCGCCCGTCGCACCCGTTACACCGGTCGTTCCCGTGGCACCAAGAACGCCCGTCGCGCCCGTCGTACCGGTTGTTCCTGTGAGTCCGACATCGCCCGTGGCACCAGTTGCGCCGCTCGGTCCTGTAGCACCAACATCACCCGTTGCACCCGTCGCACCGGTCGGCCCTGTAGCGCCGACGTCACCCGCAGCACCAGTAGCACCCGTTGCTCCTGTAGCGCCGACGTCACCTGTTGCGCCAGTCGTTCCCGTGGCACCGACGTCGCCCGTAGCTCCAGTAGTACCGGTCGGTCCCGTGGCACCAACGTCGCCCGTGGCACCAGTTGCGCCGGTCGTTCCCGTGGCACCAACGTCGCCCGTGGCGCCAGTTGCGCCGGTCGGTCCCGTGGCACCAACGTCGCCCGTAGCCCCAGTTGCGCCAATCGGTCCTGTAGCACCGACATCGCCCGTCGCACCCGTTACACCGGTGGGTCCTATGGGTCCGACATCGCCCGTGGCACCAGTTGCGCCGGTCGGTCCTGTAGGTCCGACATCGCCCGTCGCACCCGTTACACCGGTCGTTCCCGTGGCACCAACATCACCCGTAGCACCAGTCGCACCGGTCGGCCCTGTAGCGCCGACGTCACCCGCAGCACCAGTAGCACCCGTTGCTCCTGTAGCGCCGACGTCACCTGTTGCGCCAGTCGTTCCCGTGGCACCGACGTCGCCCGTAGCTCCAGTAGTACCGGTCGTTCCCGTGGCACCAACGTCGCCCGTGGTGCCAGTTGCGCCGGTCGGTCCCGTGGCACCAACGTCGCCCGTAGCCCCAGTTGCGCCAATCGGTCCTGTAGCACCGACATCGCCCGTCGCACCCGTTACACCGGTGGGTCCTATGGGTCCGACATCGCCCGTGGCACCAGTTGCGCCGGTCGGTCCTGTAGGTCCGACATCGCCCGTGGCACCAGTTGCGCCGGTCGGTCCTGTAGGTCCGACATCGCCCGTCGCACCCGTTACACCGGTCGTTCCCGTGGCACCAACATCACCCGTAGCACCAGTCGCACCGGTCGGCCCTGTGGCACCGACGTCGCCCGTTGCTCCAGTCGGCCCCGTAGCGCCTACGTCACCTGTCACACCAGTTACGCCAGTTGTCCCGGTAGCGCCGACATCACCCGTGGCGCCAGTAGCCCCGATGTTCCCTGTGGCGCCAGTAGCCCCGGTCGGTCCGGTAGCGCCGAGATCGCCTGTCGCACCAGTAGTACCGGACGGTCCTGTCGCACCGTTGACGCCAGTAGCACCAGTAGCTCCGGTCGGTCCCGTGGCGCCAACATCACCCGTGGTGCCCGTCGCACCGATTGCTCCTGTGGCACCGACGTCGCCAGTTGCACCCGTAGCGCCGACGTCACCTGTAGCGCCAGTAGCACCGGTTGCTCCTGTAGCGCCGACGTCACCTGTCGCACCAGTAGTTCCGGTTGGACCTGTAGCACCGACGTCGCCCGTTGCTCCCGTTGCGCCGGTCGGTCCTGTAGCGCCGATGTCCCCCGTGGAGCCAGTAGCCCCGGTCAGTCCTGTAGCGCCGATGTCACCTGTGTCACCTGTTGCACCGGTCGGTCCGGTGGGGCCGATGTCACCTGTCGCACCAGTTACGCCGTTTGCTCCAGTAGCACCAACATCACCCGTTGCACCAGTAGCGCCGGTTGGTCCAGTAGCACCGACGTCTCCCATCGCACCAGTAGCGCCGGTTAGTCCCGTGGCACCGACGTCACCCGTTGCACCAGTAGCGCCGGTTGGTCCAGTAGCACCGACGTCTCCCATCGCACCAGTAGCGCCGGTTAGTCCCGTGGCACCNACGTCACCCGTTGCACCAGTAGCGCCGGTTGGTCCAGTAGCACCGACGTCTCCCATCGCACCAGTAGCGCCGGTTAGTCCCGTGGCACCGACGTCACCCGTTGCTCCCGTTGCGCCGGTTGGTCCTGTGGCGCCAACATCACCCGCAGCACCAGTAGCGCCGGTCGGTCCTGTGGGTCCGACATCACCTGTCACGCCAGTAGCGCCGGTCAGTCCTGTGGGGCCGACGTCACCCGTCACGCCAGTAGCGCCGGTCGGTCCCGTGAGGCCGGCCTCACCAGTCACGCCAGTAGCGCCGGTCGGTCCCGTGGGTCCGACATCACCTGTGGCACCAGTAGCGCCGGTCGGTCCTGTGGCACCAACATCACCCGTTTCGCCAATAGCACCGGTTGGTCCAGTAATGCCGACGTCACCTGTGATGCCCGTCGCCCCGGTTGGACCTGTGGCACCGACGTCACCTGTCGCACCGACGTCACCTGTCGCACCAGTAGCGCCGGTTGGACCTGTGGCACCGACATCACCCGTCACGCCAGTTGCGCCGCTCGGTCCTGTGGGTCCGACATCGCCCGTCGCCCCGGTGGCTCCGGTCGCGCCAACGCCGCCCGTGGCTCCAGTAGGCCCGATCGCACCAACGCCGCCCGTCGCCCCGGTGGCTCCGGTCGCGCCAACGCCGCCCGTCGCTCCGGTAGCCCCGGTCGCGCCAACGGCGCCTGTCGCAGTCGCCTGAATGATCGAAAGCTCATCCAGCAAAACGTTGGCCGTGCCGGCCGCCCAAGGCTTTTCAATGATCAGGGAAGCATATGCCGCATTGGCCGGCGCAACGGCCGTTGCTTCCAGGACGGTTTGCCAGCTTTGTCCGGCTGAGGCATTTGGCAGTGACCCGGCCGGCAGCGTAAAGCTGAGGGCATTCGAGATCAGCACGTAGCCCGCCGTGTAATAATTGACGTTGACCACAACTTCATCCTGCACACCCGTTCCCAGCTTGGCGAACGATGCGGAAAGCAGATAGCTTTCTCCCGGCTGGATAAAAATGGTCTGAAGCAGCGATGAATAAGCCAATCCGTTTAACTGGGCGCTGTAATCGCCGACCTTTGCGACGCCGGAGATGCCTGCGTTATAAGACGCCCAAGGGAGGAGAGAGCCTGTTTCAAAGCTGCCGTTGGCCAGCAAATTTTCGAACGATACCGCCAATTTGTAGTTTCATCTCCCTTCCCGACAGCATATTAAGGGCAATGCCAAGCGGTATGGTTGTTTGCGGGGAGCGCGAAGGAGTTAGGGTTCTGCACAAGCGGGCGGAGGGAAACCGAAGCCGGCCAATGCCGGAGTTGAGGGACCTTCCATCTGCGGGAGCCGGGTAAAAAAGGTATACTGGTAAAAAAGCTTTCCCAAAAAAGGAGAGAATGCGATGAACCTGCAGCGCTTGCGCGTCAGCGAAAAC
Organism: Gorillibacterium sp. sgz306347; assembly: GCF_059735245.1. Taxonomy (NCBI): domain Bacteria; kingdom Bacillati; phylum Bacillota; class Bacilli; order Caryophanales; family Paenibacillaceae; genus Gorillibacterium; species Gorillibacterium sp. sgz306347. The sequence goes on along the minus strand of NZ_JCAPET010000084.1, from coordinate 4,646 downwards.
CGCCGGTACCTGGTCCGGGAGGACGGAACGCCGTTTTTTTGGCTGGGGGATACGGCCTGGGAGCTGTTTCACAAACTGGACCGGGAAGAGGCGCACGCTTACCTGAAGCGCCGGTCGGAGCAAGGCTATACGGTCATCCAGGCGGTTGGGCTGGCCGAGCTTGAGGGTGTTACCACCGGCAACGCCTATGGGCGTTTGCCGCTTTTGAAGAATGGGGAGGGAGAGTACGACCCGCGTCTTCCCGATCTGGAGGGGGACTATTCCTTCTGGGATCATGTGGACTTTGTGCTGGAAAAAGCGGCCGGGCTCGGCCTGTACGTGGCTTTTTTGCCGACCTGGGGGGACAAGTATCATCAGGCGTGGGGGAAAGGGCCGGAAATTTTTGATCCGCCTAAAGCAAACGCTTACGGAAAATGGCTCGGCGAACGCTACCGGAACGCGGCGAATCTGGTTTGGGTTCTCGGCGGGGACCGTCCGCTGGACAAGCGGATTCATTTTGAGATTGTTCAGGCGCTTGCCGAAGGGCTGGCGGAAGGGGACGGGGGAAGCCATCTGCGCACCTACCATCCGGAAGGAGGAGAATCCTCCGCCAAGCGCATGCACGACGAGGATTGGCTCGATTTCAACATGCTGCAATCCGGGCACAGCGAAGGAAACCGGGACAATTACGTCAAGCTCGCAAAGGATTACGAACGGCTGCCCGTCAAGCCTGTTTTGGACGGCGAGCCCTGCTACGAGGACCATCCGCGCGGCTTTAACGCCGCCAACGGTTACTTCGACGAGGCGGATGTCCGGACCGCGGCGTATTACGCGTTATTTTCCGGCGCGTTTGGTCATACGTACGGGCATCATTCCGTCTGGTCGATGACGACCGAGCCGACGGATTACACGATTCTGGACTGGAAAAACGCGCTTGACCGACCGGGCGCCCGGTGCATGCGCCATGCGCGCGATTTGCTGGAAAACCGGTCGTGGGAAGACCGGCGGCCGGACCAAAGCCTGCTGGCGGTTCAGTACGAAGGAGCCAACTACATGACGGCTCTTCGCGGGGAGCGGTATGCGCTGGTGTACACGCCGAACGGCCTGCCGGTTTCCGTCCTGATGGGCCGAATCCGCGGCGGCACCGTCGCGGCAAGCTGGTTTGATCCCCGAACGGGCGAATATTTGCCGGCGGGCATACATGCCAATGCGGGGGCCGTGCGTGAATTCCGGCCGCCGGCGAGCGGACGCGGCTGCGATTGGGTGCTTGTTCTGGAGGGCGGCGCCGAATAGAGCCGTCCGGCTTTTAAACGGTCCCGCCGTGTTATTGTTCTTCCGACTTTCTCTTTTTCGTCCGGCATGAACCGAGGCTCCGGCTCATAGCCATGAAAGGGCTCACAAGGAGGCGCCGCAGGTCTGCCTTCACCGGGCCCAAAACGATGCGAAAAGAGGGATGTTGGTTGAAGAGAGAGCAAGCTCCCGGCAAGCGCACGGCATGGCTGAAGCTGGCAATGGCGGTGATCTTGACGCTGACCGGAATCGGATTCGCGGTTCCCGCAGCGGCGGACGGGACAACGGCAGTCTATGAAGCGGAAGACGCGACATTGAACGGTGTTGAAGTATCGGCGGAGGTAGCGGGTTTTTCGGGCGACGGGTATGTAAAAGGGTTTGACGGCCCCAGCGATTCGGTTACTTTTGACGTTACCGCCCCCGCAGCCGGTTTGTACAGCCTGACCATCGGGTTCCGCGCGCCGTACGGCGACAAACGCGGCAACCTGTACCTGAACGGCCAGCCCAACGGCGAATACTCGTTTGCCCTGACCGAGACGTTCGGCGAAACGGGGGCCGGTAAGCTGCTGCTTCCGGCAGGCGCAAGCACGATCCGCCTCGAATCGGGCTGGGGCTGGTACGAAATCGACTACATCAAGCTGGCGCCCGCGGCCGCCCGGCCACCCCACGCCGTAACCAAAACGCTAAACGATCCTCTGGCGACGGCGGAAGCAAAGTCGCTGATGAGCTATCTGGTGGACCAGTACGGGCATTCCATTATTTCCGGCCAGCAGGAGCTGCATGAGGCGGAATGGATCTATGCCCAGACCGGCAAGTACCCGGCGCTCGTCTCGTTTGACCTGATCGATTATTCGCCGTCCCGCGTGGAGCGGGGGACGGTTTCAACGGAATCGGAAAAAGCGGTCCAGTGGTGGTCCCGGCAGGGCGGCATCGTCAGCATGCTGTGGCACTGGAACGCGCCGAGCGGGCTGATCGACCAGCCCGGAAAAGAATGGTGGAGGGGCTTTTACACGGAGGCCACGACGTTTGACCTTGCCGCGGCGCTGAGCGACCCGGCTTCCGCCGATTACCAGCTGCTGCTGCGGGACATTGACGCCATTGCCGTACAGCTGAAAAAGCTCCGGGACGCCAAGGTGCCGGTGCTGTTCCGTCCGCTTCACGAAGCGGAAGGGGGCTGGTTCTGGTGGGGCGCCAAAGGGCCGGAGCCGGCGAAGGCGCTTTACCGGCTCCTGCATGACCGGCTGACCAACCTGCACGGGCTGCACAACCTGATCTGGGTATGGAATTCCGTCTCGGCCGCCTGGTATCCGGGCGACGCCTACGTTGACATCGTCAGCTTCGACTCTTATCCGCAGGCGGGGGACTACAACCCCCAAATCGGCAAATATGAGGAGCTGCTGGCGCTGGTCGGCGACCATAAACTGGTCGCCATGACGGAAAACAGCGCGATTCCCGACCCCGATCTGCTCCAGCTGTTCCAGGCCGACTGGAGCTGGTTCGCCACCTGGTACGGGGATTTCATCCGCAACGGGAGCTACAACAGCGCCGCTCATATCCAGAACGTATTTAAGCACCCGTATGTCATTACGCTCGACGAGCTGCCGGATCTGAAAACTTACGGGCAGGGCGTGACGCTGCCGGGGCCGTTTACCCTTACGGGGACGGCCGGAGAAGCGGGCGTGACGCTGAGCTGGACCGCTTCCTCGGGAGCGCAGCGGTATGACGTCGAGCGCGCAGCCTCCGCTGCCGGGCCGTTTGCGCCGGTAGCCGGCGGTCTGACCGGCACCTCCTATACCGACACGTCGGTAGCGGCCGGAACCGCTTACTCCTATCGCGTAGCCGCCAAGAATGCCGCCGGCGCAACGATATCCAACACGGTCAGCGTCACCGTTCCGGTTCCCGAGCCAAAGGCGCCTCCGGCTCCGACCGGCCTCGCCGGGAAGGCAGGCAATACGAGCGCCGAGCTGACCTGGAACGCCGCTCCGACCGCGACGGCCTACAAGGTGAAGCGGGCGTCCGCGAGCGGCGGCCCCTTCACAACCGTGGCGACGGTAACGGCGACGGCCTTCAAGGACACCGGACTGACCAACGGGACGGCTTATTATTACGTGGTCAGTGCAACAAATGCGGCGGGGGAAAGCCCGAATTCCGCCGCCGTAGCGGTAACGCCCAAGCAAGCCGCGTCGGGTCTGAAGCTGCAATACCGGGCGGGGGACACGAACGCGGCGGATGTGCAGTTTAAACCGCAATTCCAGATTGTCAATCAGGGAACCGAGACGGTTTCTCTGGCGGATCTGAAAATCCGGTATTATTACACAATCAACGGAGAGAAGCCGCAGACCTTCCACTGCGATTACGCGGCGGTCGGAAGCGGCAACGTAACGGGCACGCTGGCCAAAATGGCTACAGTGAAGACAGGCGCGGATTACTACCTGGAACTTTCATTCCTGCCGGGAGCCGGGAAGCTGGCCCCGGGCGCTTCTACCGGCGAGATCCAGGCCCGCGTGAACAAAAACGACTGGAGCGCCTACAACGAAGCCAACGACTACTCATACGACCCGACGAAGCTGCAATTTACCGATTGGGATCATGTGGTGCTGCTTCACAACGGAGTGGTGGTTTGGGGGATCGAGCCGTAATCCGGCCGGGAGCGATGGTCCCAGTGGGATTCGAATAAGGATTTGGAAACGGCGTCCCCAATAAAACGAGCGCGGGTTGAAAGCGGCGACGCAAATAAGTGCAATTCGGCAACTATTTTTTATTCCATCTCCCCATCTGCACACAATAATTTCAAATCTGCACTTATTTCCTGCGAAATCGTTGATTAGGACCAAAAACCGAGTTTTAATTGCTTTTTTGCAATTATTCGGGTAAAATTCAATCTTTTTGCTAAAATTAAGTGCTTTTTTGCAATTACGGCCTGGCCTCCTCCAGCTCGACTGATTGGTAGAAAGGCTTCGACTGGCGTGATTGGTAGGAGGGCTTCGACTGGCGCGATTGGTGGGAGGACTTTCGGGTACTCCGCATCTATCAGCTGGTTTCTCTGCCTAGTTCTCGCTGAACGAGTCTTGCCCAACCAGCATTTTACGGCATAGAAGAGCAGCCGGAACTCATTCGCGATGCGGTTCCTGCAGAAGAGCCTTCGTCCGAGAGAGGACGAAGGCTCTTTTTGTCTGTGCCGCATTGGCGAGACTCTCCCGCCGGGCTTTGGCGCCGCCGGGCGGCGGCGGGTCGCAGAGCGGCTCCGGCTGTTTTTTACGGTTGCCGATGACCGGACAAAAGCCGGGCTGGGTCCCTCCTTGGGGTTGCTGCCAGCAATCCGGGAGCGGTAGGCCCGCCGGTCGGCGATCCGCTGCTTTAGGGGCAGCTGGATGAGC
>NZ_JCAPET010000083.1:0-8492 GCF_059735245.1 Gorillibacterium sp. sgz306347 | reverse complement strand
ACAGGGGTTTTTGGGGTGAATAAGCGCTGTGGCAACCGTTAGCCATCCATGCCCCGGCGGGGTACCACAGACTATGAAGTTGCGTTATTTTCAGGGGAGAAAAAAAGCGGGCCCGATTGCGGGACCGCTGGCGATTTCGGCGGGAGATTCCCGTTAAACCGGCATAAAGGAGCTTGCCTGTGAAGATCAGACTGACCAAGTACACCGAGCAATGGGCCCGGCTTTTTGAAGAGGAAGCCGCACTCCTGAAAACCGTTTTTGAAAATGAAAGCATCCGCTTCGAGCACTTCGGGAGCACATCGGTCCCGGGGATGACCGCCAAGCCCGTCATAGATCTGATGGCCATCGTCGAACATATCGGCCGGGTGGATATGCGAACCGGAAAAATGCTTGCCCTCGGATACGACGCTGCCGGAGAATGGGGCATTCCGGGAAGGCGGCTGTTTCGCAAAGGCGGAGAGAACCGGACGCATCATATCCATTTCTACCAGACAGGCAATCCCCATATCGAACGGCACCTTATCGTGCGGGACTATCTAAGAAGCCACCCGGAGGAAGCGGCCCGGTACAGCCGGTTTAAGGAGGAACTGGCCCGGCGGTTTGAAACGACAAGCGTTTACAGCCCGGCAAAAAAAGCGTTTGTCGGCGAACTGGAGAAACGGGCGCTGGCCTGGTTCGCGAATGCAGGAGGAGCGGAATGAGAACTGCCGGTGTCTCCCATCCTTAAAGTCGAAAGGCTGGGCTTGCTGCAAAAATGGACGTGCGCCCGGCAAGCAAGTCATCGGGCAGGTGCGCATTCAAACCTTCGGCACCGCATTTTCGCCGGCCGGCCGTGTTTTTTTGCCGAGATACCGGTTGAGCCGCTCCGACAGAAGCAGCATCGCCCCGGCGGAGAGCGCCAGATAGACGGGGAAAATGCCCAGCGTCGTCCGGGTGGCGAGAAAGCCGAGCAGGGGCGGCATCAGCGTACTGCCGACATAAGCGACGGCCATCTGGTAGCCCATGATCGTTTGCGATTGGGCTTTGCCGAAGCGGACGGGGGTCTCGTGCAGCATGCAGGGATAAATCGGCGCAAGGCCGAGGCCGATGATCAGGAACCCGGCGACCGCATAAACGGCGGGGAGCGGCAGCAGCAGAAGCGCCGCGCCTGCAAGCGCGACCGCCTGACCGGCGCGAATGAGCGTACGGTTGCCGACCCGGAAGGTAACGAAGCCGGCGATGAAGCGGCCGGCCGTGATGCCGGCGTAATAAAGCGAAACGCCCTGCGCGGCCGCCGTCGCCGACGCGCCTTTTGCGTCGACGAGATAGCTGCTGCCCCACAAGCCGAGCGTAGATTCCACGCCGCAGTAAAACAGGAACGCGCCCAGCGCCAGCTTGACCCCTTCGATGCGCAGCGGGTTCACTTGCCGGAAGGCGTTTTCGTCCGGCACCGCATCTTCGGGTGCTTCCTCTTCCGCGCCTGCGCTGCGGCTCCGCCTTGCCTGCTCCGCTTTTTTCCAAAGCGGGAGGGAGAACAATAAGATCAGTACGAGGACAAACTGCAGCCCGGAAATCGTCAAATAGCCGTCCCGCCAGGAGTGGTTCCCGGCAATAAAGCGGGCCATGATGATCGGGCCAAGGGTGGCGCCGACGCCCCAAAAGCAGTGCAGCCAGCTCATGTGATGCGCTTTGTAATGGGCGGCCACGTAGTTGTTCAAGGCGGCGTCCACGGAGCCGCCGCCGAGGCCGAGCGGCACGGCGCACAGGGCCAGCCAGAAGACGGACGGCGCGAACGAGATGCCGAGCAGGGCGCCCGCCGTCAGTACGCAGCTGATCAGCGTCACCAGGCCCGTTCCGAAGCGGCGGATGACCGCCCCGCTGGCCAGGCTGGAAACAATGGTGCCCGCCGCCACAACCATAAACAGCCAGCCGGCTGTATCGAGCGGAGCGCCAAGGTCCGGCTGCATAACGGGCCAGGCAGCGCCGAGCAGGGAGTCGGGCAGGCCCAGGCTGATAAAGGCCAAATAGATGATGAGCAAGAAGAATGTCGCCATGATGAACAGAAGCCTCCTATGATTTGGCGGACGAATGCGGGTCCGCCTCCGCCAGCATGAGCGTAAGACCGAGCGCTTGCAGGCCATGCAGGTAATCCCGCCTCCAGTCGCTCACCGCAAGCTCCGGCAGATGCTCGGCGGGGATATAAGCGGCGCTTCCCGCCGCGACCTGCTTGAGCAGCTCCTCGGTCGCCTCGTCTCCGCAGAAGATGACCCGGTGCGGATTCAGAATCGCGGCGAAGGCCGCAACCAGACGGGCGACCGGATCGGCTGGGGAGGTTTCTGCGCCGGAGGCCGGAGCGCCGGAGGTTTGCAGCGCCTGATAAAAGTTCCGGTTGTCGTACTGGGGGACAAAGGAAACCTCGCCCGAGAAAAAGGTGCTGCCCCGCACCACATCGCCGTTAATTAGTATCCCGGCGCCGGGACCGTTCTGGCCGAAGTAAAGGTACACCAGGGAAGCCGCCCCGAGAGTGGCACGTTCAGCGGCATAGCCCAGCACGGCGGCGTTCATGTCGTTTTCCACCACGACGGGAATGCCGAAGCGATCCTCGCAATAGCCCTTCATATCAAAATCGCGAAACGCCTCGTAATCCGGGATGTAGATGATCCGCCCGTTGTTGACGGCGGCGGGAACGCCGATTGACAGAGAGCCGATCCGGGGGTGCCGGGCCAGCAGAGCTTCCAGCTGGCGGCTAAAGCTCTCGATGCCCTCGGTCAGCACGCTGGCGATGGTTCCTTCGTCCTTCCGTTCGCCCCGGCAGTTGTACAGAATGTAGCCGGTCTCCGACCGTTCCAGAAAAACCGCCAAACCGAGCATATAATCCGCATTGTAGGCGTACCGGACCGCTCGTCTTCCGCCGCTGGAGCTGTCCAGTCCGAGCGAACGCAGCTCGCCGTCCGCCTCCATGCGGGCGATAAACTTGCTGACTGTCGGGAAGCTCAGGCCCAGCTTGCGGCTGAGCTCCGCCTTCGTGGCGCTGGTTTCCCCCAGCAGGGCGGTCCGGATGCCGTGCAAGATGCGTTTTTTCACTTCCTGGGGATGGGCGGGAATGCCGCTCATTCGCGTTCGCCTCCAACTATACTTATTAAACGCGTTTAATAAGTGACCGCAGCCATCATATCACATGGCACGCCGATTCGTAAACCGGGGATGACGGGGGCCGGCTTTTTCATATCGTCAGGGGAAGGTGGAGCTGGGGTGTTTTGCTCAGAAAGGAAAAGGACCGGCCTCCAAGGCCGATCCTGGGTGAAGTGCTTGCTGCTAGGGCTGCCGCTCAGGAAGTTGCAGCCGGCCCTCTACCGCTCAAAACAGCGTCCAGCTTCCCGTACGGCGGGCGTACGCTTCCGCCCGGGCAACCAGCCGGACGGCCGCTAAGAAAACGGCAAGGGTGACAGCCGCCAGCCCGCCGGCCATCAGCCACCATCCCGTTCCTGCCGTCCCCGCTGCCGCTCCCCGGATCAGGAAAAGGCTGTAGCTGACCGGAAACAGAAAGGACAGCGCCTTTCCCCAGAACGGGAAGACGGCCGGCGGAACGGACATGCCCCCGAACAGCTGCATCGGCTCTTGAAACAGGTAGTACAGGTATCCGGCATCCCGGGAAAACAGGCACAGCGCCGACAAAAACGCTCCCCATACCGCAGCCGACACCAGCGTCAAAAGCAGGGCAACCCCCAATTGCGGCCAGAGCATATCCCCGGGCCGGACGGCAAACGCAGCCACGCAGAAGGCAAACACGAAAAACATCCAGATGCCGCTGTATAAGGCATGCACCGAACGTCCGAACAAGAAAGCCAGCCGCGAGCCCGGAGCGAGAAACACCATTTCCAGTGTCCCGTTTTTGCGCTCCCATTCAAAGGTCCATGCGGATTGGACCACCGACCAATACAATTGAAACACCGCATAGCCGGTAATCAGAAAAAGCAGCAGGCTGCCGTCCGGCAAATGCCGGGCGAAGGCGGAGCCTTCCCCGCCGCGAAACGGCTGCATGGCATAGTAGGATGAAAAGAACATCAGAACCGGCCAGAGCAGGAGCGAAAAAAACACCGCTTTGCCGCTGAAGGAATTGCGCTGCTGCTTGAACAGCTCAGCCCGAAACGCGCGCCAGAAGCCTTTCATCGCTTCGGCCTCCTTCCGCCAGGCGGATGATCGCATCTTCCAGCGAGGGCTTTTCGACGGAAAGCCGCCGCACCTTGACACCCGCCTGCAAAAGCCAGGCGAGCGCAGGCGGGATGACGGCTTCCGCGTCTTCGGCCGACAAAAGCAGAACGGCCGTTTCCGCATCCGCCTGAGGGCCGTCCGCATACCGGACCGCGCCGGACGGAAGCCCGAGGGCGGCCGCCAGCCGCTCGTCCAGCCCGGGCTGCGCGGCTTCCGTTTCCAGGCGGAGCCGCTCAAGCCCCGAGGTGCGCCGCACAATCGCCTGCGGGCTGTCGGCAAGCAGCAGCTCGCCGCGGTCGAGTACATAGACCCGGTCGCACAGCTCCTCCACCTCCTGTAGATAGTGGCTGGTCAAGAGCAGGCCTTTGCCCTCGCCCGCCATGCGCCGGACCATTTCCCGAAGGCGGCGCGCGACCGGCGCGTCGAGTCCGATGGTTGGCTCGTCAAGAAAAACATACTTGGGGTCGTTGATCAGGCCGCGGGCGATTTGCAAGCGCTGCTTCATGCCTTTGGAATACTGCTCGACCGGCAGATCGGCCGCTTCCGTCAGCTCCACCAGCCGCAGCAGCTCGTCCGACCGGCGCTTCAGCTCCGCTTCCTCCAGGCCGTACAGCCGCCCGAAGTAGGCGAGGTTTTCCCGCCCGGTCAGCCGCCAGTACAGCAGCCGCTCGCTCCCCGTGATCACGTTGACCCTGGACTGGATTTGCCGGCGGTCGCGGGCGATGTCCAGGCCGTCCACCGTGATGCTTCCGCTCGTCGGCTCCAGCAAGGTCGACAGCATTTTGATCGTGGTCGTCTTTCCGGCTCCGTTCAGGCCGAGCAGGCCGACCGTTTCCCCCGGACGGATTTCCAGGTCCAGCCCGGATACGGCGGTTTTCGTTACCCGCTCTTTGCGGAAGAGTCCTTTGCGCTGCCGGGTTTCGTAGATTTTCGTCACTTTTTGCATGACAATCATGGTGGATAGCCCCCTTCCTAGTGCCACTTTTCAAAAAAACGCCGTTCCGAACGCCGGATGAACCAGCTTCCCGCCGCCGCGTACAGCACAATCAGGACGAATACCCGCGCGAGGGCCGCTCCTTGATCGAAGAATGCTGTTCCATTCAGCAGCGCGCCGCGCAGAAGCTGGAGCGAATCGGTAAGCGGGATCAGGCTCCCGGCAAAACGCAGCGCTTCCGGCAGGTATTCCGGCGGAAACTGAAAGCCGCAGACGAGAGCGGTAAAGGCAAACAGCGTATTTTGCACCAGATAGGTATCGCGGGTGGTCAGCATGACCGCTCCGAGCGCAAGCCCGACGGCAAAACAGGCGAGCAGGTAGAGCAGGAGCGCGGCCAGCGCCGAAAGCCAGCGGGCGTCCGGCAGGCGGGCTCCGATGGCGGCTCCCGCCAGAACGGCGGGAACGGCCTCCAGCGCGACCCGGGAGAGCTGCTGTACGGCGGCACCGGCAAAATAGCCGGTCCGGCCCGCCGGGGCCAGCAGCAGAACCTCCAGCGTGCCTTCGCGGTGCTCCGTAATCAGGGTGCGGGAGACGTTCATGATCATGCCGACGGAAAGCGTCGACAAGAGGCCCCCGATAACGGCATAGGTCATGTAATCGCTGGTCCCCGCGTGCTGCGCGAAGCTGGCGTCAAGCTCGCCGCGAATCCAGTACCGGTAAGCGAAAAACGACAGGAGCACCAGGTAAAGCCCGCTGATCATATGGCCAAACGTAAAGGACCACGGGTATGCCCGGAGGTCGGAGCGCTGATTGCGCAGCCAGGTTGCTTTTGCGGTTTGCCAGAACATGGAGGGTTCCTCCGATTCGTCGGAATAAAATAGGTGCACTTCGCCGCCTTGTTCACTGCTCCAGGAATTGGCGCAGGAACACGATGGTCATCTCGGCCTCCTCCTTGCGGAGCCGGTAAAAAATGTAGGGTCCCCGCCGCACCGAAGAAAGCAGGCCGGCGTTGGTCAGGATGGCGAGCTGTTTGGAAACGGCCGCTTCGGAAATGTCCAGCTTTTGCGCCAGCTGCTGGGTGCAATGAGGCTGGGCGTGCAGAAGGCGGAGGATGCGCAGGCGGTTCGGGTCCGACAAGGCTTTGAACAGACGGACCAGGTCGGCAGGAACGCGATCGTCCTCCTTGTCGCCGGGAACCGGCACGGCAAGCGGAAGCGCGAGCACGCCGTTTCGGAAATCAATTAGCAGATGGGGGTGAACAAACGTTGAAGGGCAGACGGAAATCAGGCTCAGCTCCGCATAAGGAAACCGGTAAAGCGTCGCCTTCTGTGCTTCAATTGCATCGCCCGCCAGCCGGAGGCGCGGGTGGAGCGAGCCGAGCCGGGCGGCCGGCGCCTTGGCGGCTTCCTCGGCAAACGCCTTGCCTTCCGCAATGAGCCAAGGCTCGATCATCCGCCATTCCGAGTGAAAAAATTGCTCCCAGTATTCCTCAAGCGTCCGCACCAGCCAGCTCCGGGCCCTCTCCGGCTCGGTCAAGAGGGCTGAGCAAACGCCGTCGAGCTCCTCCGTCCAGCGGGGGCGGCTGCGCGGCGGAAGGTTTTGCGCTTCCCAGACTTCGAACAGCGGGTAGCGGTTGTTCAGCATCAGGCAAGCGAACTCGGCATCCGGAAGCGCGCCGAGACGCGCAAGCGCCTGATCGACGGCAAGCGCCGGCTCCGCCCGGTTTTCCAGGTCCATCAGCCCGAGCCATTGATCGGACATCCGGCCGAATTCGCGGAGCCCGGTTTGAAGCTCGGGGGAGAGTTCCTGCCGCAAACGTTCCGCCCAGTCCGCCCGTCCGCCATGATGCTCCGGCTGAAACAGGACGTGCAGCGAAGCAAGCATCTCGTGCCAGGGCGAGATGTGAAGCCGGACCAGCTTGCGGAGAAGCCGGTCCCGTTCGGCAAAGCTAATCATGGAAGTCGTCACTTCCTCGGTTAACCGAATGGTTAATTGGATTTTGTTCCCGGGAAAAGCACGCTCATTATAGGGAAGGCGAGGTAAGCTGTCAACCGTGACAGGGCGGGAAATGCTAATTTTCTTTGGATGGTTTTGGAAGGAAGGGTAGCCGGGGACGGGCATCTGTATTAAGATGCAGAGGAGGACAAGAAGCCTTTTGCCTTAAAATGACACCCATTGGGAGGACTCGCAAGTGAACGCCGTCAAGAAGCGCATTTATGAACTGGAGCAGTACATACCGGTGCTGACTTCGCCGGACGATCTGAACGAATTCTGGGACCGCACGCTCGCTGAGGAAAAGGACATCGAGTGGAAAAGCGCGCGGCGGGAAGTCTCTACGCCCCTCATCGGGGCGGCTGTCTACGCGGCCGAATACGAAGGATACGCCGAAACCCCGATTCACGGCTGGTTTCTGGTGCCCGAGAAGCCCATTCGAAAGCCTGCGCCCTGTGTTGTCTTTTATCACGGATATCCCGGCTCCAAGGGAAATCCGGAGGACTATGCGGCCTGGCTGATGATGGGCTTTGCCGTGTTCGCGATGGATGTACGCGGGCAGGGGGGAGACACGGGCAACAACCTGCCGCAGGAGACAGGGATGATCAAAGGCTGGGTCACCCAGGGGATCATGGATAAAGACACGTGCTACTACAAGGCGATTACGATCGACGCGCTGCGGGCGGTCCGCTTTGCCCTCGAGCAGCCGGAAATCGACCCGGAGCGGGTGTTTGTGACCGGGACGAGCCAGGGCGGCGGGCTGTCGCTTGTAACTGCGGCGCTGGAGCCGCGGGTTCGCGCGGTGGCGGCGGCTCTCCCGAACATGTGCCATATGGATTTCGGCGTGTTTCACTCGACGAGCTCGCTGAGCGAGGCGGCGCAGTATGTAGCCCGCTTCCCGGACCGGCTGGACACCGTTCTGCATACGCTCAGCTACTTCGATGCGATGAACCTGGCGGAGCGGATCGACCGCCCCCTGCTGTGTGCGGTTTCTTTGAAGGACCCGGTCTGCATGCCGGAAACGGTTTACGCCGCCTACAACCGCGTACCCGGCCCAGCCAAGGAAATGCTGGTTTATCCGTTTAACGGCCACTGGACCGGTCCGGATTACCTGGGCGCGGTTTACCGCTTCTTTCAATCGCAGCTGTAATGCGGGCTTGTGCGGCCGGTTAACCTTCGGGAAGCCGCCCCGCCGTGCCGATAGCAACGAACAACGGTTCGCCTGGCGGAATAGCCGGCGGGCCGTTTTTTTGTGGGATTGCCCATGTGGATGCTGCGCTGAGCGCTCGGCGGAATGTTTTTTTGTGCAGATGACCATGGCTATGTGCTGCTGACCGCGCGGCGGCGTGTTTTCCGTGCAGGTGACCATGGCTAT
>NZ_JCAPET010000082.1:0-8629 GCF_059735245.1 Gorillibacterium sp. sgz306347 | reverse complement strand
CGCAGCAATCTCGGAAAAGCAGGCCTTAGGCCCGGAGCATTGCTGCAAACCTACAGCAAAATGCCGACCCGGTCGAACGTACCGAGCTAGTCCATATAATTGTGCAAAAGCGCCCCCAAAAAAAAGGGGGCCCTACGAGTATCCTCAGTAGGGTAAGGTTATCGAGACAACCTTCCCGCACGCTGAGAAACCGCCCCCCTTGCCTCCACCCCGTTTCCCGGGCATAGGCACAAAAGGTATCCTAGCGCACACCAATGTGCGTACTTACCTTTCTCCGCTTCGGCTTTTATAATCAAGGGGTGTAAGGAGCGGCGGAGCGCTTTTGCGCCGCGAACCCCTGTATCCGAAAGGACCGTGTAGCCATGAACAAAGAAGCCATTCTGGAAGCCTACCGCTTCCGCCACGCCTGCAAGGCCTTCGACCCGGCCCGCCAAATCCCGGCGGACGACTTTGCCTACGTGCTCGAAACCGCCCGCTTGTCCCCGACCTCGTACGGGTTCGAGCCGGCGAAATACCTGATCATTCAAAACAAGGACCTGCGCGAGAAGCTGATGCCCATCGCCGCCGGAGCGAAAAACCAGCTGGCGGGCGCCAGCCATTTCATCATCCTGCTCGCCCGTACCCGGGAAGCCATGGCCGCCGACTCGCCCCACATCCTGCACATGATGAACGACGTCCAGAAGCTTTCCCCGGAGATTTTCGAATACAAGCAGACGAGCTACCGCCGCTTTCTGGAAAACCGTTCGCGGACGCCGGAGGACAACGAGCGCGCCGTATTCGATTGGGCCTGCCGGCAAACCTACATCGCCCTCGGCAATATGATGACCGCCGCCGCCCTGATCGGCATCGACTCGTGCCCGATCGAAGGCTTTGACGGGATCGCGGTGGAGGCCCTTCTCCGCGAAGAAGGGCTGCTGGACAGCCGGGAATTCGGCGTGTCCTGCATGGCGGCCTTCGGCTACCGGCTCCAGGACCCCCCGCCGCAAACGCGCCAAACGCTGGAGGAGCTGGTGCAGTGGGTGAAGTGAGACCGGCAAGCGCCGCCGGGGCGGATGCAGAAAAACGGCGCCTTGCCTCATGCAGACGGAGGACCGGGAAGCCGCAAGCCGGACCGGCACGGGTGACGGGCCTGTGAAAAACCTGCTGGTTACCGGGTACCGTGCGCACGAGCTGGGCATTTTCAACGAGAAGCACCCGGGCATCCCCTACATCAAAAAAGCCATCGCCGCCCGGCTGCTCCCGCTCGTCGAGGAGGGGCTGGAGTGGGTCATCACGCCGGGACAGTACGGCGTCGACCTTTGGGCGTGCGAGGCCGCTCTGGAGCTGAAAAAGCAGTACCCCGAGCTGAAAGTGGCGATCCTGGCCGCCTACCAAAACCCCGAGGAAAGCTGGAAGGAAGAAAAGCAAACTTACTTCCGCGAGCTGGTAAAGCGCATCGATTTTTACGGATCGGCGAGCCGGGAGCCGTACCGGGACGTCCGCCAGCTGCGCGCCCGGGACGATCTGCTGTTCCAGAAGACCGACGGCATTCTTCTCTTGTACGACGAGGAATCCGGCGAGGCCAGCCCCCGGTTCATCAAACGGCGCGCGCTTCGGCTGGCGGAGGAAAGCGGCTACCGGGTGATGCTCCTGACCCCCGAAGAGGTACAGGGCATGGCCGACGAGGAAAGGCAAACGGAGTACGAATAAACCGCCGGCATGGTATAATGTCGGTATTTCCGGAACGCGGCTTCGGGCCGCGTTTTTTGTCCGTTCAAGGAGGACGCCATGGCCATTTTTCATTACAACCCGGAGCAGCCTTTTCGCGGCGAGCCCGATTTGCATCTGGTTTACTGGGGACGGGAGGATTGCGCGCCCGGCCATTCGGTCGGCCCCTGCGTCCGCGACCTGTACAAAATTCATTTTATTCACAACGGCACCGGCACGCTTCGCGTCGGCGAACGGCACTACACCCTGGCGGCCGGCCAGGGGTTTCTGGTCTATCCCCACATCGTCACTTATTACGCGGCCGATGAAGCATCTCCCTGGACCTATTCGTGGATCGGTTTTGACGGGACGGAGGCGCCGCAGATTCTCGCGCGGACCGGGCTTGCACCGGAGACACCGGTGTTCCCGATGGACCTGAAGGTCATGCCCCCGCTTTACGAGCGGCTGGCCCAGGCGGCGGAACGGCCGAACAGCCGGGCCGTCGCGCTCAAGGCGCTGCTGTACGAGTTTTTGTCCGCGCTGGCCGAAGCCGCCCCGGCGGCGGACGCAGAACCGGCGCAGCGCAAAAAACGGGACCAGTACGTGCACCGGAGCATGGAATTCATGCGCGCCCATTACTGCGAAGAAATTACAATCGGCGAGCTGGCTTCCTTTCTCGGGCTGGACCGGAAGTATTTTTCCGCCTTGTTCCGGGAAGCGACCGGCCTTCCGCCGCAGCAGTACCTGCTCCGCTACCGGATGGAAAAAGCCTGCGAGCTGCTGAACGGAGGCGGCCTCACGGTCGGCGAGGTGGCCCGGTCGGTCGGGTACCGGGACGCCCTGCTGTTTTCCAAAATGTTCAAAAAGGTGCACGGCGTCGCCCCCACCGCCTACCGCTCCGCCCTTTCCGGCTGACCGGACTTGCCCGCACCTTCACACGCATTCCTCCTCTTTTGTGTCACACCGAGGCCGAAAGGGGTAAATACAGGAGAATAATCAGCGCCCGGAGTGCCAACGCCGGGTGTTCTCAATTTGCGGGAGGAGGCGGATTTCCAGTGAACTTCGGACTTCAGGGGAAAACGGCGGTGGTCACCGGAGGCAGCCAGGGCATGGGCCTGGCCATTGCGAAGGCGTTCGCGGCGGAGGGCTGCCGGGTCGCCATCTGCGCCCGGAGCGCGGACAAGCTGCGCGAAGCGGAAGAAGCTATCCGGCAGGCAGGCGCGGAAGCGCTGGCCATGCAAGCGGATATCACCCAGCAGGAGGACGTGGACCGGTTCATCGCGGCGGCGGCCGAACGGTTCGGCTCGATCGACATTCTCGTCAACAATGCCGGCGTCAACAGCTCCGGCTCCTTCGAGGAACAAAGCATCGACGATTGGCGGGAGCTTTTTGAGATCAACGTGTTCGGGCTGGTGCGGGTCACCCAAGCGGCGCTCCCCCATCTGAAAAAGGCGAAGCACGGGCGGATTATCAACATCAGCTCGGAATCGGGCTTCCAGCCGGACGCCGACATGCCGAACTACAACGCATCAAAGGCGGCGGTCGCCAACATCACGAAATCCCTTTCGAAGACATACGCCAAGGACGGGATTCTGGTGAACACGGTGTCGCCCGCGTTTATCCGGACGCCGATGGTCGAATCCATGATGGACCTGCAGGCCGAAAAGCAGGGCGTGGACCGCGAGGAGGCCATCGAAACGTTCCTGGATAACGACCGGCGGCACATCGAGCTGCACCGGCCCGGCCGACCCGAGGAGGTGGCGGCGGCGGTCGTCTTCCTCGCCTCCGAGCAGGCGAGCTTCATCAACGGAGCCAATTACCGGGTGGACGGCGGGTCCGTCGCCAGCCTGTGACCCGCCGGCCCGCACAAAAAAGAGCTGTCTTTCCGGTCATCGCGTCATGACCGAAAGACAGCTCTTTTTTTGCTTAAACAGGGCCGCGAATGATGGCCCCGCTTTATTTAAAACGTGCGAGAGGGATGGAAAACTGCGGAATTCCGGCGGCATAAGGCGTGTACTCGTATTCCGAGAAGTAAACGACAACCGCCCCGTTTTGCAGGAAGAAGTCCTGGTCGGCTTTAATGGTCTCGAACGGCGTCAGAAGCGCAAATTCGCCTTTGGCGAACCCTTCTTTGACCGCTTTGTTGATAATGCCGATGTAGTCCGGGTTGTTCAGCGCGGCTTCCTTCAGCGTCAGCTCTTTTCCGGTCGCAAGGTCAAACGTATGCGAGTCGTAATACGTTCCTCCATGCGCGCCGCCCAAATATTGATACACCTCGAACCGCATGCTCAGCATGCCGCCGGTATTCGAAGTGATCTTATAGCCGACGCTGAATTCAACGGGCGGCACCTGCTGCCCTTCCCCGGGAAGAAAATCGCCGGCCGCGGTTTCCATATCCTTTTTCCCGGCGCTCAGCAGGCGGTTGGCTTCTTTTGCGAAAAAGTCGTTGAGCTTGGTCTGCACGTCTGCGTTCTTCCAGCCGGAAAGCGCCGGATACGCAACCTTCACGGTCATTCCCGGACGGGAAGCATTCAACGTTTTGGTGGAAACGGTCAAGGCGTTCATCGGAATCGGCGTCAGCACGAACTGTTTGGCCGGGCCGTTATAGTTCAGGGCATAGCCGGTCCGTTCCGCAAAAAAGCGCAGAGGGACATACGTCTTGCCTTTGATAATGATCGGGGGAACGGCATACACGTCCTGGCTGTTGATAAAGTAACGGGAATCCTGCGGCCGAAGCGCAATCGCCACGCCTTTGCCGCGGACGGTGACCTTTTTGGTCGGCGCGTCCCAGGAAGCGGACAGCCCCATCTGTTTGGCAAGCGCGCTCAGCTCGACGTAGGTGTCGCCGGTCACCGACGCTCCGCCGGAAAGCTTCAGCTGCTGCCCGTCGACGAGAAAAGACAAGGTCGACAGCTTCAGGGCATTCGCCGGGGCGGCAGGCGCGGGGGACGCGGCGGAAGCTTGACCGGCGCCCATTCCGGGCAGAATGCCGCCGGCGCCGAAGAGGAGGGCGGCGGATAACGGAAGCGCCAGCCACTTGGCCGGAGAACCCGTACCTTTGCGGGAATAGACGGAGGAACCGGCCCGGTTGACGGGCTGGGAGACATGGGCGGTGACAGAACGGAACTGCTGCGGATCATTAGCTTTCATGACGATTCACTCCTTTAGGGTAAAAGGCGGGCCAGGTGTCGGAATGCCAGGCCGTAAAGATTCGGGCCGGCTTCCCCGGAAGGGAAATGAGAAAAACCGGCGCATTCGCAAAGCCTGCCTCTTATACCCAATTGACGATCCGTTTCCGGCCAAGGTTGCGGATCGGAGCAAATCCGCCGCGAACCGGTGCCGCCCCGCAAACGGACCCGTTTCCGTCAGCCGACTATGTCCCGCTTCCCGTAACCCCGGTATGCGGCGGCCAGGCAGACGCCCGCCCACAGGACAGCCAGCACGCCGAGCGCGGGCTCTACGCCTTCGCCCGCCAGCAGCCGGGCGCCGGAAAAATACTGAAACGGCGTCGCGTAGCGAAGCACGGCCAGGTTTCCGCCCAGGTCGGCGCCCAGCGAAAGAAAATACGCGCCAAACAGTGCGGCGGAAGCCCAGGAGCCCGCAAGCTTCGGCCGCCGGGTGCAGGCGGCGAGCGCCGCGCCGAGCAGCAGAAACACCGTCTGCACCCCAAGCGTGCCCAACAGCAGCCGCGCGATATCCCCGGCAGCGGATGCGGCGCCCGCCTGCGCCGCGACCGCCAGCGAGACGCCCCAGGCGGCGGCGTTCAACACAAGGGCGCCCGCAAAGGCCGCGAGCAGCTTGGCGGTGACGATGCTCCGGCGGGAAACCGGTTTGGTCAGCAGGAACTCCGCCGTACGGTCCCGTTCCTCTTTGGCGATGACGCCCGCGCCCAGCGTGACGGCGTGGATGCCCGCGAGGACGCTGAGGTACACATGGAGCACGCCGAAATACCCGGCGAACGTGGAAAGATCGAAGTCGCCGAGGCCCAGGAGAAGCCGCAGCGAGCGCGGCATGCTCCCCATGACGTCGTTCAGCGCGCCGCTTGAGGCGGCCACCGTTTCATATTTGCCCATCCCGGCCGCGATCAGGAAAACCGCGCCGAGCGTCCACCAAAGCAGCGCTTTGCGGCTTGCTTTGATTTCTCTCCAAAACAAATTCATGGAATCCACTCCCTCTCCATAATCCGCTCCCGTGCGGCCGGCAGCCGGCGCACGGCTTACCCCGCTTGAATGTCGCGCCGAAGGTACACGGCGTAGCTGGCGGCGGCCGAAACGGCTGCCACGGCGGCAGCGGTCAAGGCGAAGCGCGGCTCATACCCGGCGTTCGCGGCGATGTAAGCGGCGTCGAAGTACCGAAACGGGCTGACGTACCGCAGCGCGTCGTCGCCGATGGCCGAGCCGATCATGCCGACGGCGAACAAGCCGAACACGACCGCCAGGGAGACGGGCGTTACCGAGCGGACTTTCGGCACGAGCACGGCCAGCAAAGCCCCGAGGGACAGAAAGACAAGCTGTACGAAGAAAACCGTCAGCGAAAGCAGCACAAAGACGGGAAGCCGAAAATCCGAATCGCCCAGTCGAACTGCCAGCAGGACCGAAACGGTCAGATACCCGCCGCTTGTCGCAACGAGCGCGGCCAGGGCGGCCAGCAGCTTTGCCGTTGCGATCCGGGCGCGGGAGACCGGCTTGCTGAACAGGAAGTCGGCGGACTTGCCGCGTTCCTCCCGGGAAAGCGTGCCGAGTCCCAGGCTCATCGCCTGCACCGCCGCCCCAAGCGCGACATAAACCAGTACGAACGAGTAGTAGCCCGTCAGCGTAGCCATGCTGTCGGGTGTTACGCCGAACGACTGAAGCAGCGATTCGGGGTAAGCCTCCAGCAGCCGGCTGAATTCCTCAGCGTCCCGCGCGAAAGCGGGAAAGAGGGACAGCAGCAGCACAGCCAGCCCGATAAGCGACAAGGTCCAGCCGAGGACCGATTTGCGGAGCGTCCTCCACTCCTGCCGGAACATGTTCATCCCGCCGCCCCCGCTTTTTCATAGTAATGCAGAAAAATTTCCTCCAGATCCGGCTCCTCGATCCACAGGTTTGCCAGATCCAGCTCCGCCAGCATGGCTGTTACCCGGTTCAGGCCGCCCCGGTACAGGAAGGAAGCGGAATGCCCGGACACGGCGAGGCTGCTTATGCCATCCAGTGCAAACCGCCCCGCATCGGCCGGTCCCGCCGTCTCCAGCCGGAACCGTTTGTAGGTGTTTTCCCGGAGCGTGCTGATTTTCTCCAGCTGCACCAGACGCCCTTCCTTGATGATGGCGACCCGGTCGCACATCTTCTGTACCTCGCTCAGCACATGGGAGGAAAAGAGGACGGTCGTCCCTTTCCGGTTCTCCTCCCGGAGCAGCTCGAAAAACGTCTGCTGCATCAGCGGATCGAGCCCGTTCGTCGGCTCGTCGAGAATAAGCAGCCGCGGTTCATGCAGCAATGCCTGCACGATGCCGACTTTTTTCCGGTTGCCGAAGGACAGGTCGTCGATTTTCCGGTTCAGGTCCAGGTTCATCCGTTCCGCCAGCTCCCCGATCCGCCGGGCGCAGTCCTTTTTATAAAAGCTGGCGGAGTATGCAAGCAGCTCCTTCACCTTCATGTTGTCGTAGTAAAACACCTCCGAGGGCAGATACCCGATGTCCCGTTTCACTTCCGTGGCAAACCGCTGCGAGTCCTTTCCGAAGATACGGGCGCTTCCAGCGGACGGCCGGATCAGCGAAAGCAGCGTCCGGATGGTCGTCGACTTCCCCGCCCCGTTCGGGCCGATGAAGCCGAACACTTCCCCCTCTTCCACCTGAAACGTAAGCCCTTCGATTCCTCTTGCTTTCCCGTACGTTTTGGTCAGTCCCTCAAGCTCGATCACCGCCATGCTCCGCTCCCCCTTCTTCCCCTTCCTGATAAAACACTTTGGCGAACAGCCCGATGTACCGGTCCGTCTCGGCAAAAACCGTGTCGTAATCGACCGGGACGCCGATGTCCTTGGCACGCTGCAATTCCTCTTTGACGATCCCCTCAAAAGCCCATAAAACGGTTTTCACCGCCCGGCCGGTGTCGATTCCGGGCCTGAAGAGCGTGTAATCGACCCCTTCCATCACTTTTGCCACGCTGCTCGCCATCACTTCCCTGGTCAGGCGCTCCAGGTCGGGGCGCACCTCCTCAGCCTGCTCCAATTGAGCGGCCACCAGAAAATCGAAGCTTTCAGGATGCAGCCCCAAAATCTCCATTTTGATCCCCGTCAACTGTCGGCAGCGCTGAAAAAAATCGCGTTCCGCAAAATCGTATTTCCCGTAAATTTCCTCCTCCAGCAGCCGGACAATATAGCGAAACAGGTACAGAAACAGCTGCTTTTTATTTTGAAAATAATGAAACAGCAGGCCCTTGGATATACCGGCTTCCTTCACCATTTCATTGGTCGAGGCCAGCGAATACCCGCGTCGCGCAAACTCCTTCAGCGCCGCGTTGACGATCCGGTTGCGCTTTTCCCCCTCCAGGCTTTCAAACTTATCGAACATCGAATCCCTACTTTCCTTCCCGATCGGCCAACCCATTGACCACTATGGTCAATTCCAGTATAATCCTGTTGACCGGATTGGTCAACGATAAAAAACGGATCGGGTTGAAATTTGCCCCATCCGTTCCTTTGGCTGACGCTAAATCTGCGTCAACGAGCGCCGCCGCGTTTCCGCTTCGTGCTCCTTTCGTGCTCTTCCGCGCCGTCCGGCGCGCTCCGCTGCCTCACACAGCCCGTATTCGTGCCGGTGCTGCTTACGCTTCTGCGTTTGCGCTTCTCCGCCTGCCCTCATCCGCCGCATGACTTTGGCTTTACTTCTCCCTACACCGCCTACCGCTCGCTCCCCCTACACCGCCGCCGCTCATCCGACACATGCTTACCGTCACCTTCTCCCTAC
>NZ_JCAPET010000081.1:0-8880 GCF_059735245.1 Gorillibacterium sp. sgz306347 | reverse complement strand
CATCTCTGGCGATGGGTGCAAGCCCATGAGTGATTCTAACGGTTGTGAGCGAGCTTATTTGCCCCAAAAGCGGCGGATTTCCTTGGAAAACCGTTAAATAAGCTCTGTGGCAACCGTTACATTTTTAAAAAGGCCAATTTGGGCTCATTAAGCTCTGTGGCAACCGTTAGAGTTTTGAGGGCGTTTTGTTAGCCCTGTTCCGCTTGCTCTCGGAGCCTCTTCGTAAGGTCGCCCATACCTTACCGGTATTGACAGAACGAGAAGGGTGGTCCCGCGCGGGACAGCCTGCTACAATAAAAACAAAATTCGCGCATCCGTGCGCAGTCTGGATGTGAACCCTGCCGTATGGCTTCCCTGAAAGCTGTTTTGTTTGATCTTGACGGCGTGATTGCCGATACAAACTCGTTTTATGATCTGGCCAACCGCAAGCTGGCCGCCGAGCTTGGCGTCGAAGTGAGCGACGAGGAGAACGATTCCTTCAAAGGAATCGACCGCAGCGTCATCGTACGGACGATTGCGGCGAAAACCGGCCGCACGTTCAGCGAAGCCGAAGTACGAGAGCTGGGCGAGCGCAAAAACCGCTACTACCAGGAGCTGATCGCCGGACTTACCCCGGCCGATATGCTGCCGGGCATCGCCCGTTTTTTGGAAGAGCTCCAGGAGGGCGGCCTGCTGCTGGGGCTTGCTTCGTCCAGCTCGAACTACCGGTTCACGCTGGAGAGGCTTGGCGTTCTGGAGCGGTTCGACTTTTTGGCCGATCCGGCGGCGGTGGCGCGGATGAAGCCTGCGCCGGATATTTTTCTGGCTGCGGCGGACGGGCTCGGCGTTCCGTATTCGGCGTGCGCAGGAATCGAGGACGGCGAGGCGGGGCTTGCCGCCATCCGGGCGACGCCGATGTTTTCTGTTGGCGTCGGCACGGTCCCCTACCTGGCACTGGCGGACTGGAACCCGTCTTCGACGTCGTGTCTGTCGCTGTCGGAGCTGCTTCGGCGTTTTGAAGAACGTTAGGGGCTGAGTTGCTGATTTTCGGGGATCAGATGGGGAGCAAATGGCAAAACGATGAAAGCTCTTTGCGCGAAACGCCGGGTGGAACAGTCGTGTATAACCGGAGCGTGTTCGAAAAGGCTATCCATCTCTGGAAAATGAAACAGGTTCGGACCGGCCCCGTATGAAACAGAAATTCTTTTTGAAGGGGCGATCGGACATGACTTTGATTTTTCGGGACAATTTTTTCAATGCGGGGCAGACAGAGATTTTGGACGCATCGGGGCAGCCGGCTGGGGTTTTGGATTTGGGGAGCGCCTTCAGCTCGTCGGTCGAGCTGTTTCACGCGTCCGGGGAGCCGGCCGCTTCAGGCGGGTTTCGCCATGCATTTTCCAACAAGTGGCTGGTGTTTGGTCCGAACGGCGAGGAACTGGGCCTTTTGCGCAGCCGGATGAGTTTTATGAGCAAACGGTTTGAATATGAAGCTTACGGCAGAGGCGTTTACGAAATTGAATCGCCCGCGTTCTCGCGGGACTATGAGGTGATCGGCGAAACGGGCGGCTCCGTCGCCTCGTTCCGCAAGATCAGCGGCTTTTTCTCATCGGGAGCGTATCAGCTGGAGAATGGCACGGGCATCCTCAACAGCTATGAACTGGCGGCTGTCATCATGGGAATTCACGCCATCCAGAAACGCCGCAACAACTCGGCTGCGAATTCGGCCTCGACCTGATTCGGAGCTGCCGCGCCGCAACGCTGTTGGTAATTCGGCGTTGGCCTGATTCACGGCTGCCGTACCGTTTACCCCGGTGCTTGCCGGAAATTCTCCCGTTCGGGAATCTCAACGCCGGTCCGCCTCCTCCGGATTTAACGCGAAGCCAATACGTTCAATACGTGGTGAGGCCGAGCCAGCATTGCAGACGGTACAAAATTTTGCGGAGCGTCCCGCGCTTGTCCCGGAAGGCATCCGAATCCAGCGTAAAGGTGCCGTCCCGGTTGGTCCACAGCCGGTCGAAGTAATCATCCGTCTGCCGGACGAGCGGGCTGTCGTCCGGTGCCGTTATCATCAGATCGGTTTCCAGGTTGAGGCTGTCGAGGTTGCGTTTGGTGAAGTTGGCCGCACCCGTAAAAAGAACCGTTTGGCCGCCGCTTTGGACCATCAGCAGCTTGGTGTGGTACTGCTCCCGGGTTGTGTTGTACCAGCGGAGGTCGATGCGGCCCTCCGACTTGGCGAGCAGTTCGTCCGCAACGGGCCGGTTGGGCAGGCCGATTTTGGTCCGCCCGAACGCATTCTCGTTCGGGTCGAGAATCAGCCGTATCTCGGCCCCGCGCTCCGCCGCGTCAAGCAGCGAGCGGATGATGCTGCGATCTCCCAAATAGAACATCCCCATCCGGATGGAATCGCCTTCCCCGGCGGCGCCGATCGCTTCGGTCAGCCGTGCGGGGATTTTGCCTTCCGTGAGCACCCGCACCAGGTACGGCCCTCGGCTTTCCGCCAGCGGACCGGGGCCAAAGGACGGCAGCTCCACCGAACCTCCGTACGACAGCCGCGCGGCAGGACGTTCGCTTTCCAGAAGATCGGCGATAACCGCCGGGTCGCGGGTCGCAAACGCCGTATTGGAATTGTAAAAGCTGGCGTCATGGACGTTAAGGGACGGCACGATGGCGAGCTTTTCCGTCAGAATCAGCTTGCGATGATTGGCCTTGGTATTCAGCAGCTTCAAATAAGAGCGAGCCGTGAGCTTCGGCCCTTGATCCGCCATGGCGTTCGGCAGCCAGCCGCGGCCGGACTGCCCGAATGGCTGAAGGAACGACCGCCACACGCAAGAGTAGAGCGGGACCGAATCGCGCAGGGACTCTGTGGCCGTCAGCGCCGTCACAATCCCGGCCTGCTTCATCCGTTCCAGCTCGGGCGAGGCATAGAAGCCGTATCCGGTGTTCACTTCATCGGTGAGGAACACGACCGGCAGGCCGGGCCGGGCCTTTTTGCGGGCGATCAGTTCATCCGCCAGCTTGCTCGCCATGGGCGGAACGTTTCCATCAGCAGGATGCCAGCCGTTAAACAAAAACATGTCGATAACAATAAACTGCTCCGCTTCCCGCACCGCCTGCAGAACCCGTTCAAAGATAGCCTGTACTTGCTGCTGGACGCCGTCTTTTTGGTACGTGAGGTCGTAGAGAAATTCCACCTGGCCGGTCCTGCGCTCGGGTCCCTCCACGGACAGCCCTTCGGGAAGCGGCTTGCGGGCATGGTAAACCGCAACTGCTGCGAGAACCGCCAGCAGGACAAGCAGAGTCAGGGCCGGTGCGGCCCAATTGCGCCGTTTGGTTTTGGCACGACGAGATTTGCGGGACGGTAGGGTCATGCTGGGATTCCTTTCGTTTTGGCGTGACGAGATTTGCGGGACGGTAGGGTCATGCTGGGATTCCTTTCGTTTTGGCCGGGGCGGACCGCCTCAGGCCGTCGTTTTCGTTTTCGGGCACCGGTATTCGGCTCCTTCTCTCCGGTTGGCGGGCGAGTGGCCGCTTCCGCTTGCGAACATGCGGTTTCTCTTGCCATACCCTTATATTTTCCTAAAAAATTGTGTAGTATAGAGGAATAAACTTGGACAGAAACGGCGGGCGTTTTCCCGGGCGGGAAAACCGGCCTGCAAAGGGGTGGAAAGCAGTGGAAACGGCAAAACCGGCATCATCCTCCAACTTCATCAAAAATATCGTCGCCGACGATCTGGCAACGGGGCGCGAAACCCGGGTCATCACGCGGTTTCCTCCGGAACCGAACGGCTACCTCCATATCGGGCACGCCAAAGCGATCTGCCTGAACTTCGAGCTGGCGGACGAATTCGGCGGCAAAACGAATCTGCGTTTTGACGACACGAACCCGGTCAAGGAAGACACGGAATACGTGGAGGGCATTCTGAACGACATCCGTTGGCTTGGCTACGAGTGGGACAGCCTTCATTTTGCCTCGGATTATTTTGAAATGAACTATGAACGGGCGGTTTTCCTGATCAAAAAAGGCAAGGCCTACGTGGACGACCTTTCCCCCGAGGAAATGCGCCGCATGCGCGGAACGCTCACGCAGCCGGGGCAGGAAAGCCCGTACCGCAACCGCAGCGTGGAGGAAAACCTGGACTTGTTTGAACGCATGCGCGCAGGCGAATTCAAGGACGGCGAAAAGGTGCTCCGGGCCAAGATCGACATGGCTTCGCCCAACCTGAACCTGCGCGATCCGGCGCTGTACCGGATCAAGCATGCGCATCATCACCAAACGGGGGACAAGTGGTGCATTTACCCGATGTACGACTACTCTCATCCGCTGGGCGACGCAATTGAAGGCGTCACGCATTCGCTGTGCAGCCTGGAGTACGAAGACCACCGGCCGCTGTACGATTGGGTTATCCGCGAATGCGAAACCGAAAGCGTGCCGCACCAATACGAATTCGCCCGCCTGAACCTGACGAACACCGTCATGAGCAAAAGGAAGCTGAAGGCGCTTGTCGACGCGGGAGCCGTGGACGGATGGGACGACCCGCGCATGCCCACGATCGCCGGCCTGCGCCGCAAAGGCTACACGCCGGAGGCGATCCGCAGCTTCTGCCGCGAAATCGGCGTGGCCAAAAGCTACAGCATTGTCGATGAGCGGATGCTGGAGTTTTTTATCCGCGAGGACCTGAAGCTCAAGGCGCCCCGGACGATGGCGGTGCTTGATCCGCTGAAGGTGGTGATCACGAACTACCCGGAAGGCGAAGTCGAGTGGCTGGACGCGGAAAACAACAGCGAAAACGAAGCGATGGGCAGCCGCAAAATTCCGTTCTCGCGGGAAATCTACATTGAGCGCGAGGACTTCATGGAGACGCCGCCGCCGAAGTATCACCGGCTTTACCCGGGCAACGAGGTGCGGTTGAAGCATGCCTACTTCATCAAGTGCGAGGAAGTCGTGAAGGATGCGGACGGTAACGTAACGGAAATCCGCTGCTCCTACGACCCCGAAACGAAAAGCGGCACCGGCTTTACCGGCCGCAAGGTGAAGGGAACGATCCACTGGGTGGAGGCGACCCACGCCGTTCCGGCGGAATTCCGGCTGTACGAGCCGATCCTGCTGGACGATGCGGGTGCCGACATCACCGACACGGATGCCGAGGAAACCGAAGACGTGCTGGGCACGGAGGAAACGGCGTACGTCGGCGGAGCCGCAGGCGAAGACCGCTCGTTCCTGGCCAAGACCAACCCGAATTCGCTGCAGGTGCTGCACGGCTTTGTGGAGCCGGACATGAAGAACGCGCAGCCGAATGACAAATTCCAGTTCTTCCGCCACGGCTACTTCAACGTCGATCCGAAATATACGACGGCGGACCGTCTGGTCGTCAACCGGACCGTTTCGCTGAAGAGCTCGTACGAAGTCAAATAACCGGGAGCGGCGCCAGCGCCGCTTCCCGCCAGAACGTCCGCCGCTTGCCGGCGGGCGTTTTTTTGCTGGAAACCGGAGGAGAAATTTTTTTCCGAACCAGGGAACTTTTTAACGCGCATCTTGTCTATTTGGCAGAGAGGTGAAAGGGATGGAAGAAAGCTACCTGGCGGCGGTATCCGGAATCGACGCCGGGGAAATGGACCGGATCATGCAAAAGTATTGGAAAGATGTATGGCATTATGCCTACTTTTTTACACAAAAAATGGACGCCGCCGACGACATCGCGCAGGACACGTTTGTGAGCGCATTTCGCAGCCTGGACGCGTTCCGGGGGCAGGCCAGCCTGAAAACCTGGCTGCTGCGGATTTGTCATAACAAGGCGGTCAACTACCGCCGCTCCGCTTTTTTTCGCCGGGTGGTTCCGGCGGCGCTTCCGCGTTCGCGCGAACGGGCGGATTCGGCGGAAACGGATTTTTTCCGGCAGCAGTTTGTGGACCGGATTTGGGAGCTGGTGCTTCGCTTGAACCCCAAGCAGCGCGAGGTGCTGCTGCTGATTTCGCATCACGGCCTAAGCCTCGCGGAGGCGGCGAACGTGCTCGGCCTGCCGGAAGGCACGGTCAAGTCGCGGCTGCATCGGGCGAGAATCACCATGAGCGAATGGTTAAAGGAGGAGGAGCAAGATGGATAAGGAGCGTGACTGGGAACAGCGTTTGCGCGGGAAGCCGTCGGGCTACGAGCCTGTGCCGGGCCCGGATGTCCGCCGGGCGGTGCGCGAGGGCGCACGCGGGCGGAAACGGCGCGATGGGTGGAAGATCGCTGCGTTTGGCGGTGCGGCGTTTGCGCTGCTTCTCACGGCGGGCCTGTTTCTGCGGGATGGCGGGCCGTGGGCGCGGACGGCGGGATCGGCTCAAACGGCCGCGCCTGGGGGAACGGCTGCTTCGCCTGCGGGAGAGACGCCCGGATCGGCTTCAACGCCGGGGGCGCAGGCGACGGGCGGAGGAGCGGGGCAATACGCAGGGATGGAATTTGTTACGCTGTTCTCGCGTTACCAATCCGCCGACAAGGCGCTGGAAGTGATCTACCGGCAGGAAGACCCGAAAGGGTATGTGGTGCGCACCACGAATGACGGGTGGCGGTCCGTTTCTACTACCAGCCTGCAAATAGGGGGGGACGAAGCTGCGTCTTTTTCGTGGGTTTCTGCGGATGCGGGGAAAGATTCCGCCTGGCTGCTTATGCGTGACAATTCGGAAAAGGGAGTTCCGGTTAAACTTCTGTTTCATCTTCCCGAAGAGGGGGATGGCTGGCAACGGTTAGGCAACCTTGGCAACCAGATACTCGGGGAAGTGACGGGAATGACATTCCACAGCGAAACCACGGGTTGGATTACCGCTAAAGGCGTTCGCTTCTCCAATGCACAGCTGTATAGGACAGCAGACAGCGGGAGAAGCTGGACTTTGCAGGAACTGGACTTGCAGGGCTACGCTTACGGGGAGTCCTATCCGCCGGTCTTCGACAAGGCGCAGCCGGAGCTTGGCTATCTGCCGGTGGAGCGGTTTACGGAGGACGGAGAGTCTGCGGGGAAAGTTTACTACCGGACGGAAGACGGCGGCGAAACCTGGACACCGACCGGGCAGACGGCGCGGTTTAAGGATTCCGAGTTATTTATCACCGGAAAAGGATATGCCATCTCGGCAGACGGAGGAGGCGGCTATCAGGCGGAGCATTCGGCTCTCTCGGAAGGCGCCATGGAGACCTATTTGGGCGAGAACATCATGCGGGGCTGGCGTTTTTCGGAAGGCAAGTGGCAGTGGACCAAGGACACGGGGGACAGCTGGCAGAACGGCCCGGCGCTGGATCGTCCCGGACAGGGCGGAGCCGAGCCGGGAACCGTGACCTCAACGCCGGATTCGGCCGCGGCAACGAATGCACCGGATAGAGAAGAGGCGGGGAATAACACCCATACGCCGGACGGAGCGGAGTCCGGGAACGGCACCGATGGGCCGGACGGGTTCCAACCGGGCGTGCACATCGACGTGAACAGCCCGGAGCAGGCGCGGCTCGGCGCTTCACCGGAAACCCGCGACCCGGTGGAAGGAGAGCAGCGCAGGGAAGTGCTCGAAGCGGCGATCGGTTTTTACAAAGCCTGGGCGGAGAAAGACGAAGGGGCCTTTTTGTCCTATTACCCTGAGGTCGCCCGGCATTATGGGGAAGGGGATTGGAAAAGCTACTTCATGAATCCGCAGCAGGACCTGTCCGTGGATGTGCTGTTTTTCGTGGAGCAGCGGCCGGGAGAGGTCGGCGTCACCGTAAACGGCGCTCTGCGGGATAAAAGCACCGGAGAGGAAAGCCCGTTCACCTCGTATTTGCTGCTCGCTCCAAAGCAAGCCGGAGGCTGGCAGGTGCAGATGGTGGATTAGTTGGACCAGCGGGAAATAGGCAAGACCGCAGGCAAAAATGTCCTTTGCAAGACCGCAGCCAAAAAGCCCCCATTAAGACCGCAGCCAAAGAGCCCGCATGCAGACCGCAGCAAAAAAAGCCCCCATGCAACACCGCAGCAAAAAAAGCCAGTGAAGTTAGCGAACTTCGCTGGCTTTTCTGCGGCTGCTAGTCGCGGCTGCTCATTTTGTAATCCTTGAGGGCGTCCAGCTTCATTTTGCTGTTGCCCAGCTTCGGCGGCGCGTAGCGCTCCGGGTCCTTCATGCTGCGAATCTCGTACAAAAGCTGCTCCAGATAGGCAAGGGCCGTGCTCACACCATACAAAACCAGAGAGGACACGATGCCTCCCGCCCACCAGGCAAATGCCGCCTCCCAACGGAAGCCGTCCGTAAACCCGGAGGGAAGCTGCGGGTCGCTTTTGAAACCGATGATCAGACCGGCGAGCAGCCCGAGAATCAACGCCGCATGCCCGAGCGAACGGCAGAAGCTGCTGTCCATGTGAAAACCCCTTTTTGCTGCGTTTTCTTTCATTGTACCGTTACGGCGTCAGGGAGTAAATGAAACGGAAGGAAAAAGAAGGGGGGGCGAAAGTGAGGTGTGAACTGAAAGGACTCCTTTTACGAGGTGACCATACGAGATGAAATAGAAACGACGTTGGCGAGGAGATAAGCATACGCGGTGAGAACTTCCGTTTTCACAGCGAGGAACATCGCTGGGCTATCTGAAACAAAACGAAGACATTCAGGAAGTATGGGTCTGAATAATTCCACCACGATTGTAGCGCGGCAGCGAACGTCCATACTAGATGGAAGACAGATCCTGGAGTCAGCCAAAGTAATTAGTCGGAGAGAAGAAAGCGATGTATCTTTAACGTCTCAGATAAGTATCGGGTGAAGTTTGTTTGCATCTCCCTCGCGTGCCGGTTCTAACGGTCGTCACAGAGCTTATTAGCGTCGAAAATACCCTTTTTCAATTCTACTCTGAAAATAACCCAACGTCATAGTCTATGGTACCCGCCGGGGCATGGGTGGCTAACGGTTGCCACAGCGCTT
>NZ_JCAPET010000080.1:0-10417 GCF_059735245.1 Gorillibacterium sp. sgz306347 | reverse complement strand
CCATCGCACGAAACTCTCCTTTCGAAGCAAATAGCCGCTGTGGCACCGTTAGCGCAATCGTCGTGCCGTCTGCCGAAGCTAGGGAGGGGATTGTATGCTCTCCCATCACACGAAACTCTCCTTTCGAAGCAAGCCGCTGAGGCAACCGTTACCGCAGCAGCCGGACAATCTTCCGAAGCAACACCGGCAAGCGTACTTCCAACCAAACTAACCTGCGAAGAGTGACAGCCGGCAGCGTGGATGTGGCCTCCGCACACAAGGCGTCTCGTACACAAGGCATCCCACGCACAAGGCATCCCACGCACAAGGCATCCCACGCACA
Source organism: Gorillibacterium sp. sgz306347 (assembly GCF_059735245.1). Taxonomy (NCBI): domain Bacteria; kingdom Bacillati; phylum Bacillota; class Bacilli; order Caryophanales; family Paenibacillaceae; genus Gorillibacterium; species Gorillibacterium sp. sgz306347. The sequence continues at coordinate 10,095 of NZ_JCAPET010000080.1, read as the reverse complement.
AGGCATGCCACACATAAGCCATCCTGCACAACAAGCCTGCCGTGCACAAGACATCCCTCGAATCTTGGCGAAATGGCCCGACGTTGACCGTCCTGATGTCAGAAATATGATACAAATTGTTGATTTGCCCGGAATATTTGGGGCGAATTAGAAGATTTTATCCCTGTATTGTAGAAATGTTAACCTGCTCAAAAAAAGAAAGGGCTTTTATAATGAAAAAGCAACCTCGAGTTGCCACATTGGGTTAGGGAGGCTAACAAATATGAAGAAAAGGATCAGCTTGCCGGTTCTTCTGGTTTTGCTCATGACCACCGTGCTGTCCGGATGCGGAGGCTCCGGTTCGGCAGACAGCTCCGCTTCTCCGTCGGCGTCGGCAGACCCGACGGCGGCGGCCGCGACGGCGGAAGCAACGGCTACGCCGGCTGCGGAAGCGGAACCGTTTACCGTATCGCTGCGCCACATCCAGATCGGAGACGCGCAAAAAAACCGCAAGGCGATTCTCGACGCGGTCGTCGCCAAAACGGAAAGCGAAATTCCCGGCCTGAAATTCGAGCTCGACGGGGTCGAAGACGCAACCAACCGCTTTACCAAGCTTCCCGCCGAAATGGCGGCGGGCAATCCGCCCAAGATCATGGACCTTTTTGGCGGGACAGGGGATGCCCTGAAATACGGCAAAGCCGGACGGCTGCTCGACCTGGCGCCGATTCTGAACGAACTCGGCATCAAGCCGGACCAGTTCGTCAACCTGACGCAATTTTCGCTGGACGGCAAAATCTACGGCCTTCCCATCGGAGGCAGCACCGAAGGCTTTTTCTACAACAAGTCCTTGTTTGAAAAATACAGCATCGCCGAGCCGAAAACCCTGGAGGAGCTGGAAAAAGCAGCCGACACCCTGAAAGCGAACGGCATCACCCCGTTTGCCATGGGCTCCAAAGGCGCCTGGGTGCCGCTCATGCTGGTCAACACCCTGCTGGCCCGCTACGCCGGACCGGACATCGTCAACGAAATTCCGAACGGAACCAAAAAGTGGGCCGACCCGCAAGTCATCGCGGCTTTCGCCAAATACGCCGAATGGGAGAAAAAAGGCTACTTCACCAAAGGCGAGCTCGGCCTCGAATACCCGGAAATGCTGAACCAGTTCGTAACCGGGAAAGCCGGCATGATGTTTGACGGCAGCTGGCGCTCCTCGGTGTTCAAGGATGCCGAGCAAGCGGGCGACCTGACAGGCAAGGTCGGTTACTTCGCCATGCCGGCCGTGCCGGGCGGTGTCGGCGACCAAACGGCGGTCAACGGCAACTATTCCAACGGCTACGGCTTCTCCGCCGATCTGAATGAAAACGAGCTGAAGGCTGTAAAGGGCTTTATCAAAAACATGTACAACGAAGAAATGCAGCTGCGCGGCCTGCTGGAGGACAACGTGCTTCCTTCGATGAAGCTGTCCGGCGACGCGCTCTCCAAGGTCGAAGACCCGATTATCAAAATCGCCCTCGGCCAGTTCGAAACCGCCCAAAGCGTCTTCTCCCATTACGACTCGACCGTGAAGACGGAGGTTTACCAGGAGTCCGAAAAGCAAATCGGCAAGCTCATCGCCGGTCAGGCAACGCCTGAAAAAGTGACCGAGCAGCTGCAAAAGGTTCAGGACAAAGCAAGCGCCGCCAAATAACAAGCACGCAGATACGCTGCCATACGCCAGAAGCGAAAAAAGCGGCAGCGGATGCAAAATCGGCCGCAGCAAGCATTATTAGGCGGCGTCCTGACGGCGCTCAAGGCAGGACAAAAAGCGGGCGCCGTCCTGAGAGCGGACCGAGGCAGGACGGAAAGCGGGCGACGCCCTGACGGCGGCCCGAGGCAGGATCGGAAAGCGGACGCCGCCCCGGCGGGCGGCGTCCTTTTTCATCCGCGTTTTACGCGCGGGAGCTTTTGAGCAGAGGGTGGGAGCGTCATGAAGCACACACTGAGAAATCCGGCGGTCTATCTGATGTTTGTTTTGCCGACCGTCGTTTTGTACGCCATGTTTTTTATTTACCCGATGGCCAGCTCCGCTTACTACGGCTTTACCGACTGGAGCGGGCTGGACGAAACGAATTTTGTCGGCTTTGCCAATTTTGCCGAAGCGCTGTCCGACGGGGATTTTCAAAAGGCCATTTTAAACAACGTTTATTTTATCCTGTTTTCCGTGTTCATCCAGGTGCCGCTTATTATATTCTTTGCCATTTTGATCGGCGGGGTGAAGCGGTTCCAGCGGTTTTACAAAACGACGGTGTTTATGCCGTCCATTCTGTCCACCTCGGTCATCGGCATCCTGTGGGGGTTTATCTACGAGCCGGAAATCGGCCTGCTGAACAACCTGCTCGGCAAAATCGGCCTCGGCCCGGTATACTGGCTGTCCGACCCGCATTGGGCGATGATCAGCGTGCTTGTGACCAACGCGTGGCAGTGGATGGGCTTTTACATCGTGCTGGTGCTGGCGGCCATCCTGGCCATTCCGAAAGAGCTGAATGAAGCCGCGGCGATCGACGGGGCAAACGGCTTTCAGCAGGCGGTGTCCATCACGCTTCCGCTGATCCGTCCGATCATCTCGGTGGTGGTAATGCTGTCCATCGCGGGCGCGATGCGCGTCGTCGACATCGTGCTGGTTATGACCGGCGGGGGCCCGGTCGGTGCGACGGAGGTCATGGCCTCCTATATGGTCAACAATGCGATCAACTACGGGGAGTACGGCTTCGGAACCGCGATTTCGATCCTGATTTTTGCCTTCGCCCTGATTTTGACCGCCCTGTATCAGCTTTCTTTCGGAAGAAATCAGGAAAGGATTGAATACTGATGTCCTCCGTCCTCAAAAAGACGCTGCCCCACGCGGTCCTGATGCTCTATGTGGCCGTGATTCTGGTTCCGTTCGTGTTCGTTGTGCTTTCCTCCTTCAAAGCCGGAAACACGGAGATCGCCAGCCGCCCTTTTGCGCTGCCCGAGCGTTGGATTTTCGAGAACTACCGGGAAGCCTGGGTAAAGGCCAAAATCAACGTCTATTTCTTTAACAGCCTGTATTTGTCGCTATCCTCCGCTATCGTCGGCGTGCTGCTGGCGGCGGGGACGGCATTCGCTCTGACCCGGATGAAGTTCGCCAAGGCGAGCAAATGGCTGTACCAGTTCGTGCTGATCGGCATGCTGATTCCCGGCAACGTGCTGTTTATCGCCCAATACATTCTCGTGATGAAGCTCGGCGTCCTCGGCACGCATTGGTCGCTGTTCCTTCCGTATACCGCCGGCGCGCTTCCGCTCAGCGTTCTCCTGATCGCGGCGTTTATGCGCAACATCCCGAACGAGCTGGAGGAAGCGGCGATCATGGATGGATTGAGTTCCATCGGGCTGTTTGCTAAAATTGTGTTGCCTATTACGATGCCCGCTTTGGTGACGGTTTTTATCGTCAATTATCTGGGCAACTGGAACGAATATTTGCTGGCCAATTTCTTCTTGAGCAAAGACAGCCTGCGCACGCTGCCGACAGGCATGGTCGGGTTCCGGGACGCGTTCCAGACCGACTACGCCCTGATCTGCACCGGCATCATTTACAGCGTGCTTCCCGTTCTCGTGCTGTACGGCTTCCTTCAGGAAAAAATCATTGAGGGGCTGACGGCGGGAAGCGTGAAGGGATAAGCTTGAGGACCGTTCAAGGCCCGGAAAAGCGTCGGGCCTTTGCGCACGGCAGGAACTTCCGCGCGGGAGGCGGGAAAGGACGGGGATGCGGATGTCGCTGCGTTTTAAGCTGTTTGCGGCTTTTTTTACGCTGATCGTTCTTCCGCTTCTTCTGTTCGGCATCGCCGCGTATGAATTTCTCACCGACATTACCCAGGAAAAGTACGCCCGCCAATCCGAAATCACCCTGCGTTCGCTCAATCAAAGCATCGACTTTATCTTTGGCGAAATGAACAAGGTTACGGACAGCACCATCGCCAGCACGGCCATCCAGGAAGTGCTGGCCAAGCCGGGCGTCACCGAAACCGATTATCTCCGCCTGAACGAGGTTCAGCGCAATTTCCGCGACCTGCTGGTCAATCACCCATCCGTCAGCTTCGCTTATTTGTACCGGCTTGAAGATGGCCGGCCCATTCCGATTTACATGAAAGAAAACTTCGGCAAGCTCCCCTTTTCGGAATTTCAAAAACAGCCTTTGTTCCGCGAAGTGCTGGCCCGCGGCGGCCTGCCGCGCTGGATCGGCCCTTACGAGTATCCCGAGCTGTCCGGCGGCGATCCGGTGTTTACGCAGATCCGGGTCGTCAAGGACATCGCCACGCTGGACGACAAAGGGATTTTGCTGGTGCAAATCAAAAATTCGGCGCTCGAAAGCCTGTTTCGCTACTTTACCTTTAAACCGGAAAAATACCAGACCCGCTTTTTTATCGTCAGCGAGAACGGGACCATTTTGTTCGACAGCGCGTTGTCCAGCCACGGGGCGCGGCTGTCCGATTACGGAGGCGCCGGCATGCCGGAAAGCGCCGGGTTTGCGAGCGGGCGGCACGTTTTTGCGGGAACGGATTCCATCATCTCCAGCATTCCGCTGACCGTGGAAAACTGGCGGCTTGTCTCGGTGACGCCGTGGAGCTCGCTGTCCCGTGAAATCAACCTGTACGCCAAGCGGGTGGGGCTGGTGCTCGGACTGTTTTTGCTGTCCGCCTCCGTGTTTCTTCTGGTTTTCGTCAACCGGATCGCCGGAACGATCAGCCGACTGGTGCGGGTCATGCGAAAAGTGGAGCGGGGGGAGCTCGACGCCCGGGTCGAGGAACGGGGGACCGATGAGCTGCGGCTTTTGGCCGGGAGCCTGAACAGCATGATCCGGCGGATCGGGGAGCTGCTGGGCCGGGTCAAGCGGGAGCAGGAGCGGAAAAACCAGGCGGAAATGCGCGTGTTGCAGGCGCAGATCAAGCCGCATTTTTTGTTCAACACGCTGGAGTCGATCAATGCGCTGGCGGTGCAAAACGAAGGGCGGAAGGTCAGCCAGATGGTGCTGCGGCTGGCCGGGATGCTGCGGATCAGCATTCACGGGCCGGAGGAAATTCCGCTGCGGCAGGAGCTCGAGCATTTGAAAAATTATTTGGAAATCCAAAGCTTCCGGTTTGCGGAGCTGTTTGAATACACCATCGACGTGCCCGCCGATTTGCTCGGCTCTGCGGTTCAAAAGCTCACGCTTCAGCCTCTTGTCGAAAACAGCATTCAGCACGGGTTTGACGGGCTTGCGGGCAAAGGAAGGCTAACGGTCAGCGCGGAAAAAAAGGACGGCCGCCTCATCCTGACGGTGGCGGACAACGGCCTCGGCATTCCGAACCGGGTGCTGGAGACGTTTCAATACATGGCGGCCGACGAGCAGGAGACGGCAGGCCCTCACCCGGAACGGCGCGGCCTCGGCGTTCGCAGCGTTGCCGACCGGATCCGCATCCGGTACGGCTCGGGCTGCGGCCTCCTGATCTGCTCCGGCGAAGGCTGCGGCACGGTGATCAAATGCCTTTTACCACTGAAGGAACCGGGGGATTCGGATGAAGCTTAAAGCGCTTTTGGCGGACGACGAACGGCCGATATTAAACAACCTGAAAAGCGTGCTGCCGTGGGCCAAGTGGGGCATCGAGGTGGTGGCGCTCGCGCGAAACGGACAGGAGGCGCTGGAGGCGTTCCGGGAGCACGAGCCGGACCTGGTGCTGAGCGACATCCGCATGCCGGTGATGGACGGGATGGCGTTTTTGGCCGAGGCGCGGAAGCTTTCGGCGCGCTGCGAATTTTTGATGCTGACCGGCTATCAGGAATTCGAGTACGCCCGGACCGCCATTCAGCTCGGCGTGAAGGACTATATCCTGAAGCCCATCGATTACGACCGGCTGGAGCAAACGGTGGAGCGGCTGGCAGCCGGCATCCGCGAGCGGCTGGCAAAGGAACGCCAGGCCGAGGAAAGCCGGAGGCGTACCGCCACGCTCGCTTACGAAAAGCTGCTGCACGATCTGGCGGCCGGCGTGCCGCTTGGGGAAGCCCGCGCGCTGCTGGCCGAGGCCGGAGTTCCCGCCGGGGAGCGGCTGTACCGGCTGGTGCTGGCCGTCCCGGCGGCGGGTAAGGCCGGAAGCGGCGCGGCGTGTGTTTCCGCAGCGGCCGGGTCAGGCGGGAACGGATCGTTTGCGGGCGGGACAGAAGTGAATGACACGGGTACGGATGGAACGGGTGCAGGAAGAGCTGGTGTGGATGGAATGCGTACAGGCGGAACAGATGCGCATGGAACGAGGAACGACAGGACAGGCACAGAGCGAACGGGAGCGCATGGAGCGGTTCTGAGCGGAACGGGGACCGACAGGATGGGCACGGATGGAAGGGGCGCAGGTAGAGCAGGTTCGGATGAAACGAGGAGCGACAAGTCAGGCACAGACGGAACGGGAGCGCATAGAGCGGTTCCCAACGGAACGGGGACCGACAGGACGGGTGTGGATGCTACAGGCCCAGAAGGGCGGGGGGCAGCCGGGACGGATGCGGAAACGCAAGGTTTTGTCCTGCGCGAGTCCCTTCGTAGAGTGCTGCCGGATGCGGGGCCTGCGTATGCTGCGGCCGGTATCGGCGGCGGCCGCTGGTTGATCTTGGCTGAAGAGCCGGAAGATGCAACGGCTGCGAACGGAGGGCGCGAGCCGTTGTGGCTCGGAGGACTGCGGACGGCTCTTTCCGGAGGGTTGCAGGCGGAGCGGGCCGTGGCAGCGGAGGGGGTAGGGAATGCGGAGGCTACCCCTTCGCGTACGCCAGCCAATCCCGGCGGGCTTGAGCTGCGGGCATTTCCCGAGCCGGTCGGGCTCGGGTCGCTGCCTGGCGCCTGCCGCCAGCTTTGCGCAAGCGCCGGCGCTGAGGGATTCCGGTCCGCCTTTGCCGGAGAGGCGGCAGCGGCCGACGAAGCCCCGCTGCCCGCCGCCGTATCGCTTGCGGCCGGGGCGGCGGATACCGTCTCACACCCGGGAGAAGCACTCAACCGGACCCGGGGTGAGCGGCTGATGACCAAGGCGGGCGACTATATCCGGCGCAATCTGGCATCGGACATTGGCATCGAGGAGGTTGCCAGCCACCTTGGCATTAGCTGCAGCTATTTCAGCATGCTGTTCAAAACGCATTACGGCGAGACGTTTGTCGAGTATGTGACAGGCCAGCGGATGGAGCAGGCCAAGTCGCTGCTGCTCGCGACGGATAAAAGCGTCGCCCGCATCGGTGCGCTTGTCGGTTATGCGGAACGGCGGTATTTCACGAAGGTGTTTTTGAAATGCACCGGGCTAACGCCATCGGAGTTCCGCGAGGCGGGAAGCGGACAGACGGCGGCCCGTTAGGAGGTTTGGCAGGATGGAAGATAAGGTTTGGAGCATGTCTTTGAAGGAGAAAATCGGCCAGCTGTTTATGTGCGGCTTTGACGGAACCGTTCCGGCCGAAAGCATCCGCCGGCTGATCGCCGGCGAACGGATCGGCGGGGTGATCTATTTCCGCCGGAACGTGGAAAGCGCGGCACAGGTCGCGGCGCTTTCCCGGTCCCTTCAGGAGCTGAACGGGGACGGAGCGCCGCTTCTGATTGCCATCGACCAGGAGGGCGGCATGGTCTCCCGGATCGACCGCGGCATCGCCTTGGTGCCGGGAGCGATGACGCTGGGTGCGGCGGGCGAAGCGGCGCTGGCGGAGCGGGCCGCGGCGATAAATGCCGCGGAGCTGCGCGCAGCGGGCATCAACGTCAATTTTGCGCCTAGCGTCGACGTCAACAGCAACCCGCTCAACCCGGTGATCGGCGTCCGCTCGTTCGGCGAAAATCCGGGAGCTGTGGCGGAGCTTGGCGCGGCGGCGGTAATCGGCTGTCAGAGCGCGCAGGTGGCGGCGACGGTGAAGCATTTTCCCGGCCACGGCGATACCGAAACGGATTCCCACCTCGGTCTGCCGCTTGTGCCGCACGCCGAAGACCGACTGTTTGAAGTCGAGCTGCTTCCGTTCCGGCGCGCCATTGAAGCGGGGGCGGACGCCGTCATGTCGGCGCATGTGGTTTTTCCGGCGTTTGAGCCGGCGGGGCTTCCCGCCACTCTTTCGCGCCCGGTGCTGACGGGCTTGCTGCGGGAGCGCCTCGGGTTTGCGGGTGTCATTTTCACCGACTGCATGGAGATGCAGGCGATCGCCCGTACGTTCGGAACGGCTGATGGCGCGGTGATGGCGCTTGAAGCCGGAGCTGACGTGGTGCTCGTCAGCCATACGGAGGATGCGCAGCGGGCAGCCATCCGCGCCGTGTCGGACGCGGTGCGGGAGGGACGGCTGACAGAGGAGCGAATTGACGCGTCGGTCCGGCGCGTGCTGGCCCTGAAGCAGAAGAGGGGAATGGGCCTGCGAGACGGGAGCCTGCGCGAAGAAGCTCCCCACCCTCACGCTGCGCAAACCGCGCCGGGTTTGTCCGAAGCAGCCCGCGCCGCCGCCTGGGGCGAAATCCGGACAATGTACGAAAAAGGCATATCGCTCGTGAAAGACGAGGGGCGGCAGCTTCCGCTCAATCCGGCCGAGCCAACCTTTGTCATCTGGTTCGAGGCCCGGGAATCCACTGAGGTTGTCGAGGTGATTGAGCAGGAGACGACGCTGGGCCCCGCACTCGGGGCCTACATGGCGAACGTGCACGAGCGGAGGGCGGGTCTCTCTCCATCGGAAGAAGAGATTCAGAACCTGCTGATAGAAGCCGCCGGGTTCCGGCAAATTGTCGTCGCCACGCACACGCCGGGCGCAGCTCCCGATCCCGGCCAAGCGGCTCTGGTGCGGCGGCTGGCGCAAGAACCCGGACGAACGGTCGTCGCCGCTGCGACGCGCAACCCGTACGACCTTAACGCCTACCCGCAGGTGAAAACGTATCTGTGCGCCTACGAAAACCGCCCGGCGGCCATGGACGCGTTGGCGAAGGCGCTGACCGGCGGGCTTTTCCCGGTCGGCCGCCTGCCGGTCACGCTTTCTTCCGAATACCCGATCGGCCATCGGCTTTAACCGACTGGCCGCAACCCGCATACTTCTTCAAGCAAGGAAAAATACACGGCGGAACGGTAGAGACAGACTTTTTGCGGCGACCCGGGACTTCAGGAAAAAGGGAACAAGCTTATACAGAAGAAGCTATACAGAAGAAGCAACCATTGCCGAAGAAAAAAACCAATACCGAAGAAAACAAACAAACACCGAAGAAAACAAACAAACACCGAAGAGACAAACCAATACGAAGAGATAAACCAGTACGAAGAGATAAACCAATACGAAGAGATAAACCAATACGAAGAGATAAACCAATGACATGGAGACATTTCAATGTCATAAAGACAAACCAGTATCGAAAAGTCAAACCATTGCCAAAGAGACGAACCAACTGAGAAACCAATACGAAAAGACAAACCAATGCCGTTTCATGTGGGTGTTTTCTGGGGGAGGCAGGCCGTAATAATGCAATTATGCAGCTTTCTCATTTCAATGTAGAGCGATTGAAAGAAATTGCTGCGATTATGCATCAATTATGGATCATTTAGGAGAAATGGGACGGTTTTGGGAGGGATTGCTGCATTTTTGCATTAATATGAGGGGATACGACCGATTTTCCACGGGATTGCTGCATTTTTGCATTAATTCACCATTCGGCAGGTTATTTTTCCTGAAGAGCTGCACTTTTGTGTTAACGGATTCTGGTGGGGAGAGACGGGGCCTCGGAGTTCTCCAGGCAGGACGTGAAATTGTTGTTTGTGCGGAAAAGTCCCAAGTGTTATATACAAAACAAGCCGAGTCGTACCGGGCGGTGTTCTCCGGCAGCTCGGCTTTTGAGCATTTATGAAAAAGCGGGATGGCGGCGGGAGGCTGCCGGCTGGGAAACCGCGCCTGTTTGAACGGGGGCAGGTCCGAAAGCGATGCCTCCGAAAAAACAACGCCCTTTCATCTCCCGGGGGGAGGCGAAAGGGCGCCGCTTCATCATTCGGCAAGCCGAGCCGCCGCGCCCGAGGCTGCCGCGCCCGAGGCCGCCGCGCGCCGCGCCGGAGGCCGCCGCGCCGGAGCTGCCGCGCGCCGAGCCGCCGCGCCGAGGCCGCCGCGCGCCGAGCCGCC
>NZ_JCAPET010000008.1:0-128966 GCF_059735245.1 Gorillibacterium sp. sgz306347 | reverse complement strand
TTTTGGTCTTTTTGGGGCAAATAAGCGCTTCCACAACCGTTAGAAGTGGAAATAGGGTTTTTTTAGGCGAATAAGCCCTGTCACAACCGTTAGCCACCCATGCCCTGGTAGGCACCACAGATTATGAAGTTGCGTTATTTCAGGGTAGAAAGGCGCGTCCGGGAGCCCGCTCATATCCGCGGCCTTGTCCGAATACAATGGGATAAGCTTACGGCAGATGGGGGAAAAGGGAGGGGGAGGCATGGAAACCCGATTGCTGCGATTGATGCGGTGGCTGCCCGCCGCAGGAGCCGCTTTGTTTGTCCTGCTTTTCGCCGCGCGCTCCGGCCTTTCCATCCGGCTGCCTTCCTTTGAAGGCATGGAACGGCTGCACGTGTTCAAGCTTGTCTTCTTCGGCATCGTGTTCGAAGCGCTGCCTTTTTTACTGTTGGGTGTTGCGGTTTCAGCCTTTCTTCAGGTTTTTGTGTCGGAGGAAACGATCCGCCGGCTTATTCCGAAGCGGCCGCTTCCCGGTCTTTTGGCAGGCTGTCTGCTCGGGCTGGTCATTCCGTTATGCGAATGCGGCGCTATTCCGATCATCCGCCGGCTCATTGCCAAAGGCCTGCCCGCTCCGGCCGGGATCATCTTTATCCTGGTCGGCCCGATTGTCAATCCGGTGGTGTTTCTGAGCACCTATGCGGCCTTCGGCGGGGCTCCGGCCATCTATTTGGGCCGGATGCTGCTGGCTCTGGGCGCGGGTGCTGCCATCGGCGCCTGCCTGTACCGGATGAACGGAAGCCGAAACCCGCTCCGCCATACAAGAGAAGAACTCCTTGGCGCTAGCTCCAGCAGGATTGGGAACGCTCCGTTGAACGCCCGCGCCAAGTGGCTGGCAGTCCCGGAGCATGCCGGGAACGAATTTTTCGCTATGGGCGGTTATTTGCTGCTCGGCTGCGCCGTGGCCGCCGCTTTTCAGACCGTTCTGCCACAGGCGGGAGCGGAGTCCGTCGCTTACGGATCGGGCCTTTCGCATTTGTTAATGATGGGGCTCGCCTTCCTGCTGTCCATCTGCTCCACCTCGGATGCGTTTGTCGCGCGGTCTTTTCTCGGCGTCTTTTCGCCCGGCGCGATCCTTGCTTTTCTCGTTTCCGGTCCCATGCTGGACGTCAAAAGCCTGCTGATGCTGTTCTCCGCCTTCAAGGCGCGGTTTGTTCTAAAGCTTGTCGGTCTTATCGTGGCGATTGTCTTCACTGGCTCCATGCTTGCGGAGCATCTGATGCGCTGACCGCAACAATGCGGAGGGAGAGGAAAAGGAGGTGACCCGGATGCCGTCCGCCAACACCCCGCGGCTTCACGCCGCTCTCCGGGGGGCGGTCCTCGCCGCCTATTCCGGCTATGTGACGGTCCTCGTCCGTACGGGCGAGCTGCGCGATTACCTGGCCCCGGACCGCGTGCCGTTTGTGAAGCTGGCCGCTTTCGGCTTTGCCGTCCTCGCGGCCTGGCTCTGGTACAGCGCGGCGGCCGGGAAACCGGGCGATGCGGAGGCATACTGCTGCCCGGACCATGCGCCTTCGCCGTCCCGTCTGAAAAATATCGCGGCGTACGGCTGGTTTATCCTGCCGCTTCTGCTCGCGCTCTTTCTGCCCGGGAAGCTGTCCGGCAGCGTTGCGCCGGAGATCGGGGCCGTCCGCTTGAGCGCTCCTCAGCCGGAGGCACCGGCCGCCGGACGGCAGCGGCAGGAGCCTGCGTTGCGGACGGAAATCCGCGGCGGGCCAACGGCCGGGCTGGCGGAGCTCGCGGACCGGCTGAGCCGGAAGGAGGGCACCCTGATTGTATCCGATTCGGCATATATGGAAATGCTCGGCGCGCTCGAACGGTTCCCCGGGCGCTTCATTGGCCGCCGGCTAGCCTTCGCGGGTTGGGTATACACCGAAAAGGGGATGCCGCCCGGTCAATACGCCATTGTGCGGCCCCTGACTTCTTGCTCCGCATCGGACAGCGGAAGCGCGGCATATGGCTCAAATAGCGGGAGCTTCGCTTGTGGTGTGAATAGCGGAAGCCTGGCTTATGGCACGAATAGTGAAGGCTCGGCTTATGGCTCGAATAGTGGAAGCCTGGCTTATGGCTTGCTTGCAGAAGCGGAGGAAGCTCCGCGCTTGTCCCTTGGGGAGTGGGTGGAAGCGAGCGGCGAGCTCGCGGAAATCGTCTACCGGGGGCAAACGGTGTTCGTATTGCAAAACGCATCGGTGCGCCGTATACCGCCGCCCGTTTCTTTTTCCAGCTTACCCTTGCGCCGGGACTAGGCTTTCCGCACCGGTCCGCCCCTCCCGCTTGACTTTCAGGCGGAGGGTGCGGCAGAATAAACGTAACTGTAAGAAGAGGGGAAGACTATGGCAAACAAGCATTCGGCACAGGAAATGCTGGACGTGATGGCGCGAAACGGATGGAGGATCACGGACCAGCGCAAGACGCTCGCCGGGATTTTTTCCGATACAGACGGGTATTTGTCGCCAAAGGACGTATATGAGCAGATGCGGGTGAAGTACCCCGGCGTGAGCTTTGACACCGTCTACCGCAACCTGCGGATGATGAGCGAGATGGGTGCGCTGGAGCAGTTTTATTTTCTGGAGGGCGGGCTGAAATTCAAAAACAGCTGCCTGACGCATCACCACCATCACCTCATTTGCCTCAATTGCGAAAAAACGTTAACGTTTGAATATTGCCCCATGGAGCAGCCGCTCAACCTGCCCGGAAACTACAAAATCAGCAGCCACCGTTTTGAAATTTACGGCTTGTGCGAGGATTGCCAACGGGAGCAGGTGGGGGAACGGGGAGAAAGCTGACCCGGCCTCCCAACGTTCGAACGAATCTCAAAGGCGGCGAACTTGCCCGGTTGGCGAAGACTGAGGCCGTGACATTTTTGGGACGCTGCCTGAATTTATATGCCCCGCCGGCTTACGGCAGGTAGACAGAAAGATCCGCGGAACCGGCCTTATCGGCGGCTCGCGGGTCTTTTTCGCCTGAAAGGCTGGTGTATCCGGTACAGTATGGGGAATTTGCCTGCAGCTATGTGACAGCTATAATCGAAACGGCTGCCTGCTGCTATGTGTCCGCTATACTGAAACGGCTGCCTGCTGCTAAGTGTTCGCTATACTGAAACGGCTACCTGCTGCTAAATGTCCGCTATACTGAAACGTGCTTGCTTCTAATTGTCCGCAATATTTGAACTGCCGTCTGCTGCCTTAATGTTCAAGCCGGTTTGCGAAGCGGAACAACTTTGGCACTGGCTTAACTGGGGTAAATAATGCTAATGTGCATCATTACTTTTCTCGGGAGATAGCTGGAGTGGATAATGCTGCGAATGTGCATCATTATCAGCTCGTTTAGGGAGAATTCCTTCTCGAACGATAAGAAATCCTGCATAATCGCATTATTATTAGAGAAAGAACCCGCTATGTCGCAATAATCCTGCACTTTTGCAGGATTTAGGCGGCGTAGTCGTCATCGTTATATTCGCTACTTCGGCGGGATTTAGACAGTGAAGTCCATCATCAGCATATTTTGTTACTTATGCAAGGTTAAACGCCGTTGTTCGTCATCGCCTTATTCCGCTACTTTACAGGATGGGCAGCGTGTCCCCGCTTCGGGCTATTTCGCTACACCTGCGGGATTTAAACAGCGTTGTCCATCATCGCCTTATTCCGCTACTTTACAGGATGGGCAGCGTGTCCCGCTTCGGGCTATTTCACTACTCCTGCGGGATTTAGACAGCGTAGTCCATCTCAGCTTATTTCGCTACTTATGCAGGGTTAGGCGGCATTGTCCAGCTCTCCGGCTTGTTCCCCCGCATGTTCATCCGATGCATCTAGATAAACAAAGTTTGCCGCGATTTTCCCCATGAAACATAAAAATAGCCTAAAGCATAGCATCTGCCGGCACGCTGTTTTTGATATTGTCCAAGTGTGGTAGCAGTTCGGCAGCGGCGTGCCGGGGCATAGCAGGAAAACAGGCTCACAAAAAGGAGCAATCCGCGGATTGCTCCTTTTTTGCGCAGCCGAAAGCAGCTCTCTTAGCGAATCGCTGTGATCCGCTCCCAGTCCCGCAGCAGCGCGGTTTCGTCGAGGTCGATGCCGATGCATACGATGCCGTGCGGCTCGGGTTCTCCGGCGGCTTCGCAGTAGACGCGTCCACCCGCCAGTTGGATCAGCCAGGTGCTTCCTTCGTGGCGCAGCCGGAGGTAGCCTTTGGCGCGAAGCAGCCGGGTCTGCCAGCGGAGAAGGAAGGCTTCGACGGTCCTGCGCGCCGCCGGCTCCGGCGGCTGCGGCAGCGTGACGGCACGGACGCGGGTGAAGGAGGTGCGCTCGGCTTCCGGGTAGGGCCGCAAAAACACCGTGCGGCGTTCGGCGCGGGAGCCGGGAGCTTTTCGTACCGGCGCGGGCACCGTTTCCGTGCCGTTTCGCGCCTCGGCCGCTTCGCGGTGCAGCCCCGGCCATACGAGAGCGTGGTCCAGCTCGCAGCGGACGGTTTTCACGATCGGAGCTGCGGCGTTTCGCTTGCGCAATATTTTTTCGGCTTTTTGCAGGGTGCGGCCGGAGGCCAGATCGGTTTTGTTCAAAAGGATCAAATCCGCGGTTTCCACCTGCCGGCGAAGAGTGCGGACAAGCTCCGCATCCGAGCTGAGGATGCTGTCATATTCCGCCAGGTTTTCGGCGTCCGTTACCGTCACAATCCGGGAAAGCCTCATTCGGGGGAGCAGGGAAGGGGCCGCCAGCGCCTCGGCGATTTCTTCGGGGTTTGCCACCCCGGTCAGTTCCAGCACGATGACGTCGGGCGAACGGTCCGCCAGCAGCCGCAATGCCGCGGACAGCTCGTTCTTTTTGCTGCAGCAGACGCAGCCGTCCAGCAATTTTTCCACCCGGGCGCCCGAATCGGCCAGAGTGGTTCCGTCAATGTCCCGCTTGCCCAGCTCATTCATAAGAACGCCCGCCTGGATGCCCCTCAGCTTCATATCCCGGAGCAGCCGGAGGAGGAGCGTCGTTTTGCCGCTGCCGAGGAAGCCGCTCAGAACGAGAACCGGTATTGGCATTATCATCATCCTTTCTCCTCGAAATAATCGATTGACCGGGCGGTCTGCCAAAGTATATTCGGGGGCCGAAATAATCATGACAGGCCATAGGACGGAAAATCAGGTTGACAGCCCGTAAAAATTACTGTTAAAATCACAAAGCGTAATAATTACATTTTACATACAAGGGGGAGGACAACATGCGGCTGCTTGAGATGGAAAACGTCACCTTCGGCTACGGCGGCGTTCCTTGTCTGGAAAATGCTACCATAGAAGTGCAAAGCGGCGAGTTTGTCGCCGTGACGGGACAAAACGGTGCCGCGAAGACGACGATGCTCAAGCTTGCGCTCGGTCTGCTCCGGCCCTGGAACGGGAGCATCCGCTTGTCTCCGGTGAACGCCGCCGGCGGCAAGCTGTCGGTCGGGTACGTCCCGCAGCAAATCGCCGCTTTTAACAGCGGGTTTCCCAGTACAGTGGGCGAATTTGTCCGCTCCGGCAGGTTCGCGCGCGGCTCCTGGCTGCGCAAAACGGTGGCGGAAGACCGCCTGCTGACGGAGGAAGCGCTGCGCCAGGTCGGCATGTGGGAGATGCGGAACAAGCGGATCGGCGAGCTTTCGGGAGGGCAAAAGCAGCGCGTCTGCCTGGCGCGGGTGTTGGCACAGGAAGCCGATCTTCTCGTTCTGGACGAGCCGACCAATGGAATGGACCGGGAGAGCCGGAGGCAGTTTTATGAATGGCTGAACAGGCTGGTGAAGGAAAAGGAGCGCACGGTTGTGATGGTCACTCACGCCTTGACGGAAGCGTCGCCTTACCTGGACCGGCTGATCGAGCTGGAACGGAAGGAGGACGGAGGATGGAAATGCTGCACTACGATTTCATGCAGCGGGCATTTCTCGCCGGCGGCACGATCGCTTTAATCGCTTCGGCGCTTGGCGTTTACCTGATGCTGCGCCGCCAGGCGCTTATGGCCGACATGCTTTCGCATGTTTCGCTCGCGGGTGTCGCCGGCGGAGCCTATCTCGGCCTTGATCCGACGCTGTCCGGCTTCGCCGTCGCGGTGCTCGGCGCGATTGCGGTGGAATACGTCCGCCGGATGTACCGCGCTTACAGCGAGATTTCCATCGCCATCATTATGATCGGAGGCTTGTCCTCGGCGGTTGTTCTAATGAGCATGAAGCAAACGGTCGGCAAAAGCTTTTCGTCCTATCTTTTCGGTTCGGTTGTCGCCGTTACGCAAACGGAGCTGATCCTGATGGCGGCTGCAGCGGCTGCGGGCGGATTATTCTTTTTTCTGTTCCGCCGTCCGCTTTATCAAATGTCCTTTGATGAAGAAACGGCCAAAACCAACGGCATTCCGGTTAACGCGCTGTCGCTGGCGTTCGCCGTGCTGACAGGGATGATTGCAGCCGCCGCCATGCCGATTGTGGGGGTTCTGCTGGTCTCTGCCTTAATCGTGCTGCCGGCTGCACTGGCGATCCGGATTGCCCGCACCTTTCGGGCGGCGTTCCTCATTGCGATGGGCATCGGACTGTTTGGCGTTTTGAGCGGGCTCACGGTTTCTTATGAGGCCGGAACACCGCCCGGCGGCACCATTGCGCTGTTTCTGCTGGCCGTGCTGCTGGCCGGGAACGGCATCCGGCTCCTTGCCGGTCGGCTGCGCAAAGCCGCCAATGTGCATACCCGGCATGCCGCGGACCCCGCCCATGCCGCCGGCAAACCGGCAAAGGAAACGCCGCTGGAATCCTGACCGGATGAGTTCCGACGCAACTTTATATATTGAAATGGAGGAATTATGAAATGTTAAAAAAGAAGCCCCGTTCCACCGCATGGCTAACCCTGCCCGCCGCGCTGGCGGTTCTGCTTACCGGCTGCGGCAATAATGCCGACAAAGCAGCGACCGGCGCGTCCGCTTCCGCCTCTCCGTCCGCTTCCGCGTCGGCAAGCCCGGCAGCGGAGGGAGGCAAGCTGAAGGTTGTCACGACCTTTTACCCGATGGCGGAATTCACGCGTCAGGTCGCCGGCGATCTGGCCGATGTCACCGCGCTTGTGCCGACCGGCGTCGAGCCCCACGATTGGGAGCCTTCGGCCAAAGACATGACGCTGATCCAGGACGCCGACGTGTTCGTTTACAACGGCATTGTCGAGGAATGGGCCGAGCAGGCGCTGGCAAGCACCGCGAACGAAAAGCGAATCGTGGTGGAGGCGAGCTCCGCCATCGAGCTGATCGAGGGAGAGGCTCATGACCATGCTCACGATCATGCCCATGAGGACGAGCCGGAAGACGGCCATACGCAGGAAGGCGAAGCCGGGCATGAGCATGAGGGAGAAGCGGCACACGAGCACGAAGGAGAAGCCGCACATGAACACGGGCAAGAGGGAGAGGCCGGGCACTCGCACGAAGGCGAAGCGGAGCATGGCCATGACCATGAAGGAGACGCCGGACATGCGCATGACCACGAAGCGGAAGCGGGTCACGACCACGAACACGACGCGGCCCATGATCACGAGCATGCGCTCGATCCGCATGTTTGGCTGAGCCCGGTGCTGGCGCAGAAGGAGGTCCAAACGATTGCGGACGGCCTGGCGCAGGCGGCGCCCGAGCACAAGGCGGCTTTTCAGGCCAACGCGGACGCTTACATTGCCAAGCTGAAGGAACTGGATGGCAAATTCCGGTCCGGACTGGAGAGCAGCAAGCGTAAGGAATTTGTGACGCAGCATGCGGCTTTCGGGTATCTGGCGAAGGAATACGGGTTGACGCAGGTCGCCATTTCCGGCCTGTCGCCGGATCAGGAGCCGTCGCCCGGCAAAATGGCGGACATTATCGCGTTCGCGAAGGAGCATGAGGTCAAAACGATTTTCTTCGAAACCCTGGTAGAGCCGAAGGTCGCGGAAACGATCGCCAGCGAGCTGAAGGCGAAGACGGATGTCCTTAACCCGCTGGAAGGCTTGACCGAGCAAGAGCTGCAAGGCGGGGAAACCTATCTGACTGTCATGGAAAAGAATTTAACGGCATTAACGAAAGCGCTGAATGAATAGACCCGAATCGAGAGGTAAAAGAATCAGGAAGAATAGAGAAAGAGAACGGATGAGCGGCGCGGGAGCGATCCCCGCCGTTTTTTCATGGCGGCGGCCCTGAAAAGTCTCAGAGGACACAAAACAGCCATGACAAAAGAGAAATGTCTCTGCCGCTTATTGACATTGAGAATCATTATCAGTAGAATCGGTTAAGTAGAAACAGACCGGTGATCATCCATCGAAAGGATGACAACACAATTGGAGGATGGGGCATGAGGAATCAACAGATTCGTAAAAAACAGACGGCATGGATAGCGGCGACAGCGGCTGCCTGCACGTTCCTGCTTTCGGCATGCGGCGCACAGGAGCCGGCCGGCTCGGCCAATGCGTCGGCAGCACCTTCCGCTTCTCCTACGACAGCCGCAACGGCTCAGGCGTCAACCGCGCCTGCGCAGGAGAAAAAGGTGACCGACGGGATGGGGAACAGCGTGACCATTCCCGCCAACCCGCAGCGGATTCTCGGCAGCTACCTGGAAGACGCGCTGGTGACGCTTGGCGTGACGCCGGTCGCGCAGTGGTCGGTGCCGAACGGAACACAGGAATATTTGAAGGATCGCCTGCAGAACGTTCCGCCCGTCAGCTTTGACCTGCCGCCGGAAGCCGTTCTTGGCCTGGAGCCGGACTTGATCTTTGTCGGCACGGCCGCCGATGTCCAAAAAGGCAAATACGAGCAGCTGAACCAGATCGCTCCGACCTATGTCCTGGGCGACGAAGTTTATGCGGACTGGCGCAAAACGCTGCAAACGATCGGAGAAGTGCTGAACAAATCCGATGAGGCCGAAAAAGCCCTTCAGGAATATGACGCCAAAGCCGCCGAGGCGAAAGAGAAGATCCAGGCTGCGATCGGCGACGAGTCCGCCGCGATCCTCTGGCTGGTGAGCAAGCAATTCTATATGGTGGACAGCCGCAAATCAAGCGGCGCGATCGTTTACGGCGAGCTTGGGATCAAGCAGTCCAGCCTGAACGTGGACGCGGAATCCGACGCCATCTGGAAGCCGGTTTCCCTGGAAAAGCTGGCCGAGCTGGACGCCGATCACATTTTCCTGGTCAACAGCGACAAGGAGCAAGGGGCGGAATCTTTAAACGATCCGATCTGGCAAGGACTTCCCGCCGTCAAAGCCGGACAGGTCTATGAATTCGACCGGACGTCAAGCTGGCTCTACAGCGGCAAAATCGCCGCCGAGAAGATCGTGGATGATGTAGTGAACGCTCTGGTCAAGTAATACAATCCGGCAAGGAGCAAGCGAATGCCAGCCATAGAGAATTCCAGCAAAAGCAGTCCGACCCGTCAAAAAGCATTGTCCGTGCGGTCGCGTCCGTCGGCCGCCATCACCATCCTGGCTCTGGGGCTTGCCGCCCTGGCGGCCGGGATTGTTTTGTCGGTGGCGGTCGGCGCGGCGGATGTCCGGCCGGGTACCGTATGGAACGCCATTTTTCATTATGATGCGGAAATCGCAAAGCACCGGATTATTTACGAATTGCGCATTCCGCGCGCCTTGGCCGCCATCTTGACCGGAGCCGCTCTGGCGGCGGCCGGAGCCATCATGCAGGGGATGACGCGAAATCCGCTGGCCGATTCCGGCCTGCTCGGCATCAATGCCGGCGCCGGACTTGCACTCGCGGTCTGTTTTGCTTTTTTCCCTTCCCTGGGCTTTCCGTTATTGATTCTCTTCTCCTTTGCGGGGGCGGGATTAGGGGCGCTGCTGGTGTTCGGGGTCAGCCTGACGGCGAGGGGCGGCTTGTCGCCGGTCCGGCTGGCGCTTGCGGGAGCGGCCGTTTCCGCATTGCTGGTCGCGCTCAGCCAGGGCATCGGGCTGATGTTTCATATCAGCCAGGACATTGCCTTCTGGAACGCCGGCGGAGTGGCGGGCATTAAATGGGGTCAGCTTCGCATTGTCGCTCCCTGGATTCTAATGGGCCTCTGCGGCGCCGTTTTCTTGTCGCCTTCCATAACCGTTCTGAGCCTGGGCGAAGAAGTGGCGGCCGGCCTCGGACAGCGAAGCGGCCTGGTCAAAGCGGCCGGGATGGGGCTTGTGCTGATCCTGGCCGGGGCGGCCGTATCCGTGATCGGGCCGGTCGCTTTCGTCGGCCTGCTGGTGCCTCACCTGACGCGTTTTCTCGTTGGCGTCGATTATCGGTGGATCATTCCGTGCTCGGCCGTTTTGGGCGGTCTGCTCCTGTTAGTGGCCGATGTCGCTGCACGCATGTGGAACCCGCCGATGGAAACGCCGGTCGGCGCGCTGATTGCGCTGCTCGGCGTTCCCTTCTTCCTTTATCTGGCGCGCCGGGAGGGGAGGAGACTCGCATGACGAAGAGTTACTTGACGCCCGGAGCCCGCAAGCGGGCGGTCCGGGCGGCTGTCGTGCTTGCCGTTCTAGCTGCGCTTGGCCTCATCGCAGCAGTCGTCAGCATGAACACCGGATTGATCCGTCTGTCGCCCGCCAGCGTTTTTCGCACCCTGCTCGGAGGCGGAAGCGACCGCGAGCAGCTGATTTTGTACAGCTTCCGGCTGCCCCGGATTGCGATTTCCTTCCTGGTCGGGGCCGGGTTGGCCGTATCGGGCTGCATCCTTCAAGGCTTGTCGCGGAATCCGCTCGCCGATCCGGGCATTCTCGGCATCAATTCCGGCGCAAGCCTGGCCGTGGTGCTGCTCGTGCTGTACAAGCCCGACATGGGCGGGGGCTCCGTTTTTCTGCTGCCTCTTCTGGCCATGAGCGGCGCCGCTTTGACTGCAGCCGTTGTCTATGCTTTGGCGTATCGCAAGGAAGACGGCCTGTCTCCGATTCGGCTCGTGCTGACCGGGATCGCCGTGGCCGCCGGCATCAACGCGGCTCTCCTGGTGCTCACCCTTCGGTTGTCGCCGGAAAAATACCAGTTTGCCGCCACCTGGATCGCCGGCAGCGTGTGGGGGACGGATTGGCGTTTTGTCGGCGCTCTGCTGCCCTGGATCGTTTTGCTGGTGCCGTTTACGGTCTGGAAAGCCCGGGTGCTGAACGTCCTGACGCTGGGCGACCAAACCGCGCTTGGCCTTGGCGCAGCCGTCGAAAAGCAGCGGCTGGTGCTGCTGGCAGCGGCGGTTTGCCTGGCGGGCGCTTGCGTCGCCGTGAGCGGCAGCATCGCGTTTGTCGGCCTGATCGGACCGCATTTGGCACGCTCGCTTGTCGGCCCGCGCCATCAGGCGCTTCTGCCCGCTTCCGCGCTGACCGGCGGCTTGCTGATGATCGTCTCGGACATGCTGGCCCGCCTGGTGCTGCAGCCGGCCGAGATTCCAACCGGCATCGTGGTGGCGGTACTCGGCGCGCCTTATTTTCTCTATCTGCTCGTCAAGGCAAAGGCCTGACCAGTTAACAGGCGGCTCAAGGCCGCCGCATACTTCACGGGGAGGAGCTGTCTCATGCTTACCGAACGCCTGAAAACCGAGGACCTGAGCATCGGCTATGCCGAAGCGAACGTGGTCGACAACCTGAATATTGCCATCCCGTCCGGTCAAATCACCGCGCTTGTCGGTGCCAACGGCTCCGGCAAATCCACCATCCTGAAGACGATGGCAAGGCTGATGAAGCCGAGAACGGGCAGCGTGCTGCTCGACGGAAAAAAGATTCACCAGCAATCCACGAAGGAAGTAGCCCGGCAGCTGGCCATCTTGCCGCAAAGCCCGACGGCTCCGGACGGGCTCACTGTTTCCGAGCTGGTCAGCTATGGACGTTTTCCGCATCAGAAAGGGTTCGGCACCCTTGGTCCCGAGGACCGCGACGCGATCCGCTGGGCGCTTGAGGTAACGGGGATGGCGATGTTTCAGGACCGCCCGATTGACCGGCTGTCCGGCGGCCAGCGGCAGCGGGCCTGGATTGCAATGGCGCTGGCGCAGCAGACGGAACTGCTGTTTCTGGACGAACCGACCACTTATCTGGATATGGCGCACCAGCTGGAGGTGCTTCAGCTGCTCCAGAAGCTGAACAGCGAAGAAAAACGGACCATCGTCATGGTGGTGCACGACCTGAACCATGCGTCCCGGTACGCTCAGCATATGGTTGCCATCCGGCAGGGCAGGGTGATCCGCTCGGGGACGCCGCAGGAAGTCATGCAGCATGACGTGCTGCGCGAAGTATTTGGCATCGAGGCGGATATTTTGACCGACCCGCGGACGGGCATTCCGCTTTGCCTTCCCTATCAGTTGACCCATCGAGTCTGATAGCCCAAAGGAGGAACCCCCATGAGCAGCCTGGACCTGGAGCGGCTTGAAACTTTCTTTTCGCTGAAACGCGAGGCGGACCCCGCTGCCGTCTTTACCGCAAAGATAAGCGAGCTTTTTGCAGCCGAGTCGATGGAAGCCTTGGTGCGTCTGCATCTGCCGTTAATCAAGGCCAAGAAAAAAGAGGTATCGGCTTCCTATTTCGCGCTTGGGGCCGCCTATTTGGGAATGGCCCTGCAATACACCGCAGCCGTGCATAACGCGGCGCTCGACCTGTCGCCGGAAAATGTCGTGGTGCAGCTGGTGCCGAACGAGTACTCGGCGTCGTTTGTCTTCCGGCTGATTGGCTGGAAGGAGAGCCGTCCCGTCGCCGGGGAAGAAAGAGAGGATTGGCTGCGGCGCGAAATGACCGCTCTTTATGGCGGCACCTTGCGGCCATTGTTGGAAAGCATGTCCCGGACGACCGGCCTGCCGCCGGCGCAGGTCTGGGGGCAGCTTCCGGGGCGGTATGCGTGGGGAATGGAATACCTAGCGGGCCAGCTGAAAGAGGAGCGTCTCGCTACGCAGGTCCGCGCCGATTTCCGTTTTCTCCGCGAGGAAATGGAGCCGGCCGTTTTCGGACGGCCGAAAAACCCGTTTACAGCCGTCATCCGCAAAGTTGAGGACATCGCCGATTCCGGCCGCACCGTGCAGCTGCGCACCGCATGCTGCCTGTACTATGAAACCGAAGGCGGCAGTTATTGCTACAACTGTCCGCGGCTGAAGGAAGACGAGCGTGCCGCCCGGCGTGCCGCTTACCGGGCCCAAGCGGCAAAACCCTGACCTTCATTCCCGCATGCGGAACTTTTCATCAAATGCTACAATAAAGGCATAGTCGCACTTGATGAAAAGGTGGTTGCGGAACATGGGCAATCCGTGGCGAACGGAACGAATCGGAGATTTGACCGGCAAAACGGCTGTTGTGACAGGAGCAAGCAGCGGGCTGGGGCTGGAAACGGCGCGTGAGCTGGCCCGTAAAGGGGCGGGAGTCGTCCTGGCGGTCCGCAACGAAGCGAAGGGCGCTTCCGCCGTGGAGCAAATCCGGGCGGAAGTGCCGCAGGCGGATTTGCGGGTGATGAAGCTGGATCTGGCCGATCTGGCCGGCATCCGCCGGTTTGCGGAGGAATACCGCTCGGGCTTCAATCGGCTGGATTTGCTGATCAATAACGCGGGGGTGATGATGCCTCCGTACCAAAAGACCAGGGACGGCTTCGAGCTGCAGTTCGGCAGCAACCATCTGGGCCATTTCGCCTTGACGGGGCTTCTGCTTCCGGTGCTGCTGGACACGCCGGACGCCCGTGTGGTGACCTTGAGCAGCATCGCGCACCGGGGAGCCCAAATCGGCTTTGACAATCTGGATGGCGCGAAAGGGTACAGCCGGACGGCGTTTTACGGGCAGAGCAAGCTCGCGAACCTGCTCTTCGCCCGCGAGCTCAACAACCGGCTTCGGGCCTCGGGAGCGGATGCCATCAGCGTCGCCTGCCATCCGGGCATCTCGACCACCAACCTGTTCAGCTTCGGCGGCCAGAAAACCCGCTGGTACGCCAAGCTGTTTCTGAAGGCGCTTGCCCAGCCTGCCGAGCTGGGCGTGCTGCCGACGCTGTATGCCGCGACCGATCCCGGGCTGAAGGGCGGGGAGTACATCGGTCCGGACGGAGCCGGCAACCGGAAGGGATACCCGGCCATCGACCGGAAGGTGGAGAAGCTGTACGACAGCGCGCTGCTCAGCCGGCTGTGGACCGTATCGGAGGAGCTGACCGGCGTCCGCTACGGGTTTGACGAGAAGGGCAATTAAAAGCGGTTGCCTTCTTTTTAGGAACGGAGCACCGTCATAACAGGAACACCCCCGCGTACGCTCCTGGCGCACGCGGGGGTGTTTTTGTGAACATGGTTTTGTTCTTACAAGCTTCTCAGGAACTCCACAATCGTAAGCAGCCCGTTATCGAAGTTCACCAGATGGAAATGTTCGTTGGGGGCGTGCAGGTTTTCGTCGGGGAGGCCGAAGCCCATCAGGGCTACCGGGGCCGACAGTACGCGCGAGAAGGTTTCCACGATCGGAATCGAGCCGCCGTCCTTGGTAAAGAGAGGGCGGACGCCGTAAACGGCCTCATAGGCGTCGGCCGCTTTTTGCAGCATGGGCTCGGACGGATCGATCGTAAACGGACGGCCTTTTTCCCGCTGCTCGACGGAAATCGTGGCGCCAGCAGGCACATGGCTTTTCAGGTGACGCTCGATTTTGTCCAGAATGTCCTGCGGGTCCTGGCTGCCCACCAGACGGCAGGTGATTTTGGCATGGCCTTCGCAGGGCAGAACCGTCTTGGTGCCTTCACCCTGGAAGCCGCCGTATACGCCGTTGATCTCTAGCGTCGGGCGGGCGCCGGTCCGCTCCACGAACGAATAGCCTTCCTCCCCGAAAAGCGCTTCAAGCTGAAGGTCTTTCTTAAGTTTTTCTTCATTGAAGCTTTGCTTCCGGAATTCTTCGCGCATCATGGCGGTCAGCTCCGGCACGTCATCGTAGAAGCCTTGCACGGTCACGCGGCCTTTGCTGTCGTGCAGAGAAGCGAGAAGCTCGACAAGGGCGTGCAGGGCGTTCGGCACGCCTCCGCCAAAGCTGCCCGAGTGCAGGTCCGTATTGGCCGTCCGTACGTGAAGGTCCAGCGAGCAGAGGCCGCGCAGCCCGGTGCAGATGGCGGGACGCCCCGGCTCAAACAGCGCGGTATCGGAGATGAGCACGACATCGGCAGCCAGCTTCTCCCGGTTTTGCTCCAGAAAGCCGGGCAGATTCGGGCTGGTGATTTCCTCTTCGCCTTCAATACAGAACTTTACGTTCACCGGAAGCTTGCCTTCCTCTTTCAGAAGGGCCTCGATGGCTTTGACATGCATAAAAATCTGGCCCTTGTCGTCCGTCGCCCCGCGGGCGTACAGCTTGTTGTCCCGTATGGAAGGCTCGAACGGAGGGGTTTCCCACAGATGAAGCGGGTCAACCGGCTGAACGTCGTAATGGCCGTAAATCAGCACGGTCGGCTGTCCCGGAGCATGCAGGTGATCGGCATACACAACCGGGTGTCCGGCGGTCTGGTGAATTTCCGCGTTTTCCAGCCCGGCCTTGGTCAACGCATCCGCGATCCAGCGGGCGGCCTTTGCAGTGTCTTCTTTGTGCTCCGACAAAGCGGAAATGCTCGGAATCCGCAGCCAGTCGGACAGCTCCGCCAAGTGCGCCTCGCGGTTTGTTTGAAAATAGTTCCGGTAATCCATAGCAGCCTCCTAAAAAACGACCTTTTTAAAGTAACCATCGGTTTATTATACCGCAATTGCCCGTTTCCGGCATCCCGCCCCTGCAAACCGGCCGCGAAAGCGACTTCCACTAAACGCCCGGTTCGTGTTAGTATGGAAACAAGGAGGCTTCGTCCATGACAACTGATAACACGAAAAAACCCGCTCCCACCAAAGAAGAAAAAGAACGGGTGGAAGCGATTGCAGCGCTTTTCGGCCATGCCCGCTCCGTGCTGCAAAAGAGCTTCAGCGACTACAAAGTGCAGGGCCAGATCGCGGAGCATCCGCAGCTCGGGCCGTTGTATATTTACTCGCTTGTTAAAGAAGACGGCAAAGGCTATTCCTGCGGCTTTTTCCTCAATGAGGTAGCCCGGAAATTCCAGTCCGACGCGGATCCCGAAGCTTGGATCGCCTCGTTCTTTGTCGATATGATCCGCGCCGGCGACAGCCGCCCGCTTCCGGCCGCGCCGCAGACGGAAGAGGAGGGCAAGAAGCTGATCGAAGGCCTTCTGCTCCCTTACTGCGCGCAAAACATGAAAAACGAGTTTCCCGGTCTCGACATCCGCATCGAAGTCGGCGAGCACAAGGAGCACGGCGCCGTGATTGAAGCTTCCTTCCCGGAAGTGAAGAACGGGCATAACGCCACCGGCATGACGGTTACCTATCTGTTCGCCCTTTATATGATGAACCGCGACCCGGCCGAGCCGCTTGTGCAGGGCTTGTACCAAATCGCCGAAAAGAACAAACTGATTTAAACTTGTAACAGAAGTTATGCAAGGAGGAGGCGACGCGGATGGGCTTCTGGAACCGGTTGATTGGCGGACAAGGCCCATCCGGCGGCAAGGTCGCCTCTATGAAGGGCTACCGGAAACGGTCCAAAGCGGGAGAGCCTTGCTCACTCTGCAAACGGCCGTCCCGCCGGTTGACCTTCTACTCCGCCGCGAACGGCAAAGTGGTCGGCGTTTGCTCCGGCTGCCGGCCCAAGATGGAGAAGCTCGGTTATCTGCCGCTCTGACGGCTGCCGCATAGCGAAAAAAACCGGAACCCGTAGACGGATTCCGGTTTATTTGCGTTTTCGCACTTTTTCCTGAAAGGATCAGGTTTCTTTGGGAATCAGCTCGAATATTTTCCCCGTCTCCAGCGCCTCGATCAGGCGAATCAGCCAGCGGTAATAGGCCAGCGCCTGACGGATTTTGGTCTCGTCCGCCTCCAGGGCACGCCGGAACGCCTCCGCTTCTTCGCCTTCCTGCTGAAGCGCTTCGATTTCCTTTAGCGATTTGGAAAGGGCGTTCATATTCCCCTCGACGGCTTTTCTCCATTTGATCGAGAAATAGTCGCTGAAATTTTGGTACCAATCCGGTTCCACCTCATAAAGATCCTTCCGGGACCCTTTTCCCCAAACCTTATCAATCATCTTCAAATCCAATAGCGTTCGGACGCCGGTGCTCATAGACGTTTTGCTCATGCCCATCGTGCGGCTGAGCTCGTCGAGGGTCACCGGACCTTCATGAAAGTACATATGTCCGTAAAGATGGCCGATGGACAGGGTGATGCCGTATAAATCCATATTTTTGCCGATTGACTCGATAACCCGTTCTCGGATTTTGTTCAATTGGCTGGCTTGCTCTTCGGTTAGGCCTTCAAGTTGATCCATGATTCCCTCCTGAGGAAAGGTGCAGCCTGATTACTACCTAGTATTGTAATAAGTCGTTGAAAAGAAGTAAAGAATGTGGGGGGACAGGAATCGGGAGGAAAACGGAGTATTCTAAACAATCAGTACGTAAAGTTAAAACTGTACGTACGATTTTAACGGATTATGCTCTTTGACGATAAACGAACGGCCGGGCTACACTGGAACGAGTGATTTGCGGCCATTCTTTTAAAGGGACAGGAGGTTCATATGCCGATTATAGAAATCAAACGGCTGACCAAAGTGTTCGGAGCGGACCCCAAACGCGGGGTAGCGCTATTGAATCAAGGTTGGACAAAAGAAAAGATTTATCGCGAAACGAAAATGACGATCGGGGTCAACAACGCCGAGTTCGCCATCGAAGAAGGGGAAATCTTCGTTATTATGGGGCTCTCGGGCAGCGGCAAATCGACGCTGGTGCGTCTGCTGAACCGGCTGATCGAACCGACGGCGGGAGAAGTTCTGTTTCAAGGAAAAGATGTGCTCAAGATGAACGCGGAGGAGCTCCGGCAGTTCCGGCGCAAAAACATCGGCATGGTGTTTCAAAAGTTCGCGCTGTTTCCGCACCGGACGGTGCTGGAAAACGCGGAGTACGGGCTTGAGGTGCAGGGCGTGGACAAAAAGAAACGCAGCGAGCTCGCCCGCCGGGCGCTTGAGCTGGTCGGACTGGGCGGCTGGGAAGAGAGCCGTCCCGACCAGCTGAGCGGCGGCATGCAGCAGCGCGTCGGTCTGGCGCGCGGCCTTGCCAACGATCCGGACATTTTGCTCATGGACGAAGCCTTCAGCGCGCTTGACCCGCTGATCCGCAAGGATATGCAGTCGGAGCTGCTGGATCTCCAGGCGAGCATGAAGAAGACAATCGTCTTTATAACCCACGACCTGGACGAAGCGCTGCGAATCGGGGACCGGATCGCGCTAATGAAGGACGGCTCGATCGTACAGATCGGAACGCCGGAGGAAATTCTGACGCAGCCGGCCAACAAATACGTCGAGCGCTTTATCGAGGACGTGGACTTGTCCAAGGTGCTGACCGCCGCGCATATCATGCACAAGCCGGAAACGATCCGGCTCGAACGCGGGCCGCGCGTAGCCCTGCAGTTTATGTCGGACAGCGGCGTGTCCACGCTGTATGCGACGGACAAGGAAGGGCGGCTTATCGGGGTCGTGACGGCGGAGGCGGCTTCGGACGCGCTGAAGAACAACCGGAGCCTGGAATCGGTTTTGGAACGGGATATCACCACCGTACCGCCCGAAACGCTGATCAACGAGCTCTTCGAGCTGACTGTCGGCACACGCGTGCCGGTGGCGGTCGTGGATGACAAGAACCGCCTGAAAGGAATCATTATCAAAGGGGCTATCCTGTCCGCTCTGGCGGGGAATGAGCTGCCGGAAATGGAGGGGGGACGATGAATCTGCCCAAACTGCCTCTCGGCGAATGGATCGAAGCCGTAGAGACTTGGTTAAACACGCATCTCGGAGGTTTTTTTGACGCAATTCGCGCTTTGATCGCCTGGATGGTCGGCGGGCTGGAGACAGTGCTTACGTTTGCGCCCGCGCTGGCGGTCATCCTTGTGTTAACCGCGCTTTCTTACTGGATCGGCAAATGGAAGCTGGCCTTGTTTGCTTTTATCGGATTGTTTCTGATCGACAATCTTGGCTTGTGGGGGCCCACCATGCAGTCGTTGGCGCTGGTTCTCACCGCGTCCATTTTGTCCATTGTGATCGGAGTTCCGCTCGGGATTCTGTGCGCCCGCAGCAAGGCGGTCCGCAACGTTGTTACGCCCGTTCTTGACTTTATGCAGACGATGCCGGCGTTTGTGTATCTGCTTCCGGCCGTGTCCTTTTTCTCGCTCGGGGTTGTCCCGGGTGTGGTCGCTTCGGTGATCTTTGCGATTCCGCCCACCATCCGGCTGACCAATCTCGGCATCCGGCAGGTTCCGGAGGAGCTGGCGGAGGCGGCCGACGCCTTTGGCTCAACACCGGCCCAGAAGCTGTTCAAGCTCCAGCTTCCGATCGCTCTGCCCACCATCATGGCCGGCATCAACCAAACGATCATGCTGGCGCTTTCGATGGTCGTCATTTCGTCGATGATCGGGGCTCAAGGAGTGGGCGCATACGTTTACCGGGCGGTTTCCCAGGCCAAAACCGGGATCGGGTTCGAAGCGGGGATCGCCATCGTCATTGTCGCAATCCTGCTCGACCGGCTGACGCAATCCATCGTGGGCAAGAAAAAAACCTCTTGAGGAGTGAATGGCTTCATGAAAAAAAAGAACGTTATCCTTAGTCTCTGTTTCCTTCTGATTTTTACCGTCTTTGCCGCCGGCTGCAGCAACGTGAACGCCGGCGACAAGACCATCAAGCTGGCTTATGTGGCTTGGGACTCGGAGATCGCCAGCTCATACGTCGTCAAGGAAGTGCTGGAATCCAAGCTCGGGTACACCGTGGAAATGCTCCAGGTTGACGCGGGGCCGATGTTTGCCGGCCTGGCCGACGGCAGCGCCGATGCGATGGCGGCCGCCTGGCTGCCCGGCACCCACGCTTCTTACCTGGAGAAATACGGTTCGCAGGTTGAGGACCTCGGCCCGAATCTGAACGGAACAAAAACCGGCCTGGCCGTTCCCGCTTATATGGACATCCGCTCCATTGAAGACCTGAAGAACCCGGATGTCGCCAAATCGCTGCAAAACCGGATCGTCGGCATCGAACCGGGCGCGGGCATCATGATGGCAACCGGGCAAGCAATCGAAGCCTACGGCCTGACGGACATCAGCCTGCTGGAAAGCTCCTCGGCCGCCATGGCTCAGGAGCTGCAAAAAGCCTATGAGGCGAAGCAGCCGATCGTGGTGACGGGCTGGACGCCGCACTGGATGTTCGCTTCCATGGAGCTCAAATACCTGGAAGACCCGAAGGGGATTTACGGCGGGGAAGAGCAAATTCACACCATGGTCCGCCAAGGACTTCAGGACGACCAGCCGGCAGCGTACCGTTTCCTGGATCAATTCGAATGGACACCGGACGATATGGCCGAGGTGATGGTGGAGATTCAAGGCGGAAGCTCGCCGGAGGATGCTGCCAAAGCTTGGGTGGACGCGCATGCGGAGCAGGTGAATGCGTGGACGGAAGGTGCCGAGTGATTGCCGCGTTTGAATAATGAAGGGAAGCCGCCGGGCTGATCCGGCGCGGCGGCATGGAGAACTTGAAAAGCGGGTATGACCGCCTGCTCCGGCTGGACGGAAACAGCCAGCCTGCAAGCCTGAATAAAAACGGGAAGCGCGCCCACGGCAGGCGCCGCTTCCCGTTTTTGGGTTGGCAGCCGGCATCGTTCAGCAGCGACGCCGGCTGTTATGATTCATCGGTCGGTCAGGGCTCGACGCCCCATTGCAGCGCCCCGGCCGCATATGCCGTCACTTTCGTTTGGTCGACGAAGGTGGTGGCGGCGGCGTTAAACGAGTAGTCGTCGCTTTGCGTGTAATTGGTCCAGTCCGTTTTGGAAATCCGGGTCTGGATGTCCACGCTTTGTCCGGGAGCCAGCGTGCCGGCAGCGGCTGTAAAGCCGATTTCCGCATAGTAGTCGGCTCCGGTTTTGGCGGCCGGCATTTTGACGATGACGCCCGTCACATTGGCCGTTCCTGCGCTGGACCAGTCGACAAAGAGGTTTTGCGCCTTGTCCCCGTTAACGGTGAAGTAGTAGCGGAGCTTGATCGTCGACAGGTTGACGGCGGTTGTTCCGGTGTTGATCAGCTTGAAGCGCGGGGCGAGCGAATTGGTGGCTGCCGCCGTCGTTCCGTTGAAGGCTTGCACTTTCAGCCCGCCCGGCACGGAAACCGTCGTATCCACGACCGTTAACGCCAGCGTTTGGGCCGCGCCCGCGCTGAAGGAGAAGGTGAGGTTCACCGGTCCGACCGGAAGGGCGGCCAGGTAGCTTTTCTTGAGGGTGACGGCCGTGCCGCTCACCGTGTAGTCCGTCCCGGCGGCAAGCGCTGCGCTGCCGTTCTTGATGGCGATCAACGTGTTTCCGTTCAGCGTCAGACTGACCGGAATATCCGCCTGGTTGGCCGTCTTCTTGTCAAACGCTGCGCTGGTCGGTGAGATCGCCGAATCCTTGACCGGCGAAGTAGTGGTATCCACGACATTGACGGCAAGCACGGCC
Organism: Gorillibacterium sp. sgz306347; assembly: GCF_059735245.1. NCBI lineage: Bacteria > Bacillati > Bacillota > Bacilli > Caryophanales > Paenibacillaceae > Gorillibacterium > Gorillibacterium sp. sgz306347. The sequence goes on along the minus strand of NZ_JCAPET010000008.1, from coordinate 107,503 downwards.
GATGCGCCGGCGCTAAAGGTAAAGGTCAGGTTCGCCGCGCCGAGCGGAAGAGCCGCCAGGTAGCTTTTCTTGAGGGTGACGGTCGTGCCGGATACCGTGTAGTCGGTTCCGGCCGTCAAAACCACCGCTCCGTTCTTGATCCCCGTAAATGAATTTCCATTCAGCGTCAGGCTGACCGGAATATCCGCCTGGTTGGCTGTCTTTTTGTCGAATGTTGCCGCTGTTGGAGCAATCGACGAGTTGTTCGGTCCGGGACCGCCTACCGGATCGGCATACAGGATGCCCCGCCCGTTCGAGCCGAGATAGACCCGGCCGTATTTCTTGGGATCGCCCGTGATGGCCGAGTTGATGGCGGCGTATTGGTGCTGGTCGTCGTTAATGCGCACCCAGCTCGCGCCGGTGTCGTTGGAACGGAATACCCCGCGCACGCCGTCGACCTTGGCGCTGATGTAGATGGCCATGTAGTCGTGTCCGGGCGCGGCTTTGCCGAAGCCGACGACATCGGCTTCCTGCACGTTGGTGAGCTTCGTGAAGCTGGCTCCGGAATCGGTGGAATGCCATAAGCCGTAGACCGTATCCGCGTTGCCGCCGGCGATCCAGATATCGCCTTCAATGCCCGGAATCGCTTTGACATTGCCGGTGTTCGGGAGGCCGCTGGCGGCCGTTTGGGTGAACGTGGCTCCGCCGTCGGCGCTTACATAAAACTTGCCGTCTGCAAGCGCGTAGAACTTGTTTTTGTTCACGCGGTCGGCCGCCACCTCGGCGCCGGCCGGAACGCCGGTGCTGGCTGTCCAGGAGTTGCCGGATGTTTTGGAATAGAACACGCCCAAGTCGGACGTTTTCCAGACGATCGAGCTGCCGTCCGCCGCCAGGGCGACCGTCCCGCCGCCTTTGGTGCCTGCCGGCATGCTGTTCGCCAGATACCAGTTCGAGCCGCCGTCGCGCGAAATACCGAGCAGCAGCGCGTTCGGATAATTGGCGTCATAGTTGCCGGCCCGTACGATAAAGGCCGGGTCAAGCTCCGCATAGTCCATGCTGGCCGTGCTGCTCGGATTGACCAGCATTTTGGCCGGAACCTTGGTGACGTCGTTGTGGCGGAAACCGCTTACATCAAAAACGCCGCTGATCAGCTCGGCTCCCGCCGGAGGACTGATCAAATCGCTGACCGCCATTTCTTCAATACCCTGGGCCATGGCGGAAATCTTGATTTTGCCGCCTTTGTCCCAATCCGTCAGGTTGTTGGTTCCGTACAGCGTCGCCCCGGTTCCGTACATCATCCGGTTCGAATTAAAGGGATCGATTTCGATGTCGCCGATCATCCAGCCGAGCTTCGGCTGCACCTCGGGCGGCTGGGGAGTGGTCCCCCAATCCAGCCACGGAGCGGCGGAGATGTCCTGGGTGTAGCGCATCGTCCGGTTCGGATAGCCGGCCCATTCCCAGATGCTTGTCCAGGTCGCGCCGCCGTCCGTGCTGCGGAAAATGAACTCGTCCGGCCACCAGGCGTTAAGCGAGGAAACCATCAGGGTATCGGGATTTTGGGCGTCCACGGCCAACCCGCCGAAGCCAAAGCGGTTGTCCTCGCTGGTGACCGGAATCGGCGTGATGTCCGTCCAGGCGCCGGTGGCGGTGTTCAGCTTGTAAACAAGCCCTTTGCCTCCGCCGTCATACGGGCCGACTCCGGTGCTGTAGGTAATGTAAAGGGAGCCGTTGGAGCCGATAACTCCGTGATGAGGGAAGTAGCCGGTCGGCTGTCCGGGCACGGCCTGCCAGGTCGCCCCTCCGTCGGAGCTGTGGAAAATGTTGTTTTCCTTGTCCGCAACGCCGACGTAAATGGACTGCGTGGCCTGGCCGGCGGAACCGGTCGATTTGTCGAAGGCGATCCAGGAAATGCCGACAATGTCCCCCTGGTAAGGGTCGCCCGGAAGCACTATATAGGAGCCCGGATTCGGGAAATTGGTCACCTTCGACCAGGTGGCCCCAAAGTTCGTGCTTCGCCACAAGCCGTTGCCGCTGCGGGCGCCGAGGTAAAGGATGTTATTCTTGTTCGGGTCGATGACCAGCCGTTCGCCCATGGAGCGGCCCGGCATGTTGCCGCCGACTTTGAACGGGAGAGGGGAGTCGGTCCACGTGTTCCCGCGGTCGGTGGAAATCATCACCTGGCCGTTGTTCTTGTCCCAATCGTTGGTATACGTCCCCGTCAGCAGATAAACGCGGTCCGGATCGACCGGGTCGGTGGCGAGCGCATCGACGCCGTTCTTGTTCCAGTCCGTCCAGCCGACATGATCGGTCAGCGGAATCCAGGTCGAGTCGGCCGGATTCCAGCGGTAGGCGCCGCCGATATCGGTGCGCGCGTAAATCAGGTTCGGTTCCGATTCGTTAAAAATAATGCCCGGAATAAATCCGCCGCCTGCGCCGGTATTGACATTTTTCCATTCATAAGCTTCGCTGGGCGGCGCCGCCTGCGCGGCATGCGGAGCGAGCGAAACAACCGACGTGGCGACCAGGGCGGCGGAAAGCGCCAGCGCGCCCCATTTTTTCATACCTGTCCTCACACAAAAACCTCCTCCAATATCGTTTGACCTTCCAAGACAGCCGCGCCCTCGCGCGGGTGGCGCCTCACACTCCTTTCGTTTGCCAAGCTGGGCCAAGCGGTCGTGCACCGGCCGCCAAAGCGGAGGCCGGTCCTTGCAAACGGCGGACAACCGCCGGTAACAAGCGGGAGAGAAGAACGGTAATCCGAACCAAGAGAAGGTACAGAGTTATGAATACGGTTACAAAAACCGGGTTGAAAGAAATTACCGAATCCAAGTTAAAAAACCATATGGAAAATAAAAAGTAATATTATGTCAGAATGACTCAACAACATAATACCATTTTGCTAGAAAAAGTAAACTCCTTTCCTTTGCGACCGTTCATTTTCATTTTGTTTCATTTTGCGGCCTGCGGAAGGGCTTTTTGGAATGTTTTCCGGTGCGCGGCCATATATCACTTAGGAAACCGGATAAAGGAGGCGAAAGAGAGAAACCCGGGAATTGAGAGAAACGGCATTGCCCCGGCAACAGGAGAGCGCTGCAAGAAATAAAAAAAGAGCGCAGGAGGGACAACCGACTTGAGGAGAAAAAAGAAATCCGCTTGGCTTGCCATTCCGCTGACCATCGCATTGTGCGCGCCCGGCTATGCTGCCGCCGTCCCGACGGACCCGGCTTCGGCTTTGAAGCCGCAGCTGAACCCGGCACCGTTTACGCTGTCCGAGGAGCTTCATTTTGCAAACGCAGGCAAAGAAAAAGCCTCCGCCCGGCAGACCGGCAAGACCGCCGCGCCGTTTGACTTCCAGGCGTCAAGCGAAGCGGCTAGTAAAGTCAAGACGGAAGTGCGCAATTTCGTTCCGGCATCGGCCAGCGGCACACCGGTGACGGTCATCGTGGAATTGAGCGAGCTGCCGGAAGCGGTCTATCAAGCGCAGGTCGCCAATGGCGCGCTTAAAGCAGCCGGCAATCAGCCGGCTTTGCTGAAGCGGGAGCAGGCGGCGTTTTCCGCGGCGGCGGCCAAGACGCCGGGGGTGAAGCTCGGACGCCAGTACAAAAAGGTGTTTAACGGGTTCTCGCTGCAGGTCCCGGCCAATAAAGTTCCCGCCCTGGCAGCGCTGCCGGGCGTCAAGGCAATTTATCCGTCCCGGCAAATGTCGGCGGTCCCCGTCGAAGCCTCCGCCGGCCCGCTGATGAACGACAGCGCGCCGCACATCGGCGCGCCGGGTTACTGGGACAGCGGGTTTGACGGAAGCGGCATTCAGGTGGCCGTGATCGACACCGGGATTGATTATCATCATCCCAGCCTGAAGGATGCCTACAAAGGCGGCTATGATTTCGTCGACAACGATGCCGATCCGCTGGAAACGGGCCTGGACCCGGCTCATCCGGCGAATCCCAAGGATTATACCGAACACGGCACACATGTATCGGGAACGGTGGTGGGACGAGGCAATCCGGCTCATCCGGACGGACCGACCGGCTGGGTTCGCGGCGTCGCGCCGGGAGCGGACCTGTACGTCTACCGGGTGCTCGGGCCCGGAGGCACCGGATCGGAAGCCGACATCATCGCCGGGATTGAGAAAGCGGTCGAGGACGGTGCGGATGTCATCAACCTTTCGCTCGGCTCCGATACCAACGACCAGTATGCGGCCGACTCCATCGCCGTCAACAATGCGTCGCTGGCGGGCGTCGTAGTTGCCGTGGCGAACGGCAACGAAGGCCCGGGCGAGTTCACGACCGGCTCTCCGGCAGCCGCCAAGCTGGCGATTTCCGTCGGCGCCTCCACGCCTCCGGGCGATGTGGTCACCGCACGGGGCGGGCTCAGCGTCGCCGACGCGACTTACCAGGAGCTCCGGCTGATGGGCTATGAATCGGACAGCGATTACCGCGCGCTCGCCGGCAAGCCGTTCCCGCTCGTATATGCGGGTCTCGGCGATACGGCGGATTTTGCAGGCAAGGATCTGACCGGCAAGATCGCGCTGATCAAACGCGGTGAAATCGCCTTTACCGATAAAATCGAAAATGCCAAAAAAGCCGGCGCCGCCGCCGCCATTATTTTTAACCGGGATGACCTGGACGGATACTGCGGCATCCTGCTGGACGATTCCATTCATTTCATTCCGACGTTTGACATGAAAGGCGCCGACGGCCGCGCGCTGCTTGCCGCCCTTGCGGCAAACCCGAACGCCGTTTATACGCTCGGCGACTTCTCCGGCTTCTACGATCCGGGAGACGCGATGGCGGACTTCTCCTCGCAGGGACCCGCGCTCCCCGGCCTGGACATCAAGCCGGATATCAGCGCGCCCGGCGTTTCGATCCGCTCCGCCGTACCGGCTTTTGACGGCACCTATACGTACGCGTATGAAAACCTGCAGGGCACCAGTATGGCCTCGCCTCATGTGGCGGGCGCGGCGGCGCTCATTCTGGACCGCCAGCCGGAGCTGACGCCCGACGAGATCAAAGCGCTGCTGACGAACAGCGCCGTGAAGCTGTCCGACGCGAACGGCCGGTATTCGCACTTTATCCAGGGCGCGGGCCGTGTCAGCCTGCCGAACGCCTTCGAAGAAACGGCCGTCGCTCTCGTTCGCGACACCTACAGCGCGGGACCCGGCGAACCGGCAACCGACTATCACACCGGTAATGTTTCCTTCGGCATTCTTCAGCCCGGCGATACGGCCGCACGCGTGATCGACGTGAAGGACATCGCCGGCAAATCCTCCGCGTATGCCATTCAAACCAAATGGTATGGAGCCGAAGCCGGGCCGCTGACCGCGGACGCCGCCCAGCTTGCGGTGGCGGCAGGCGAAAGCAAGCCGTTCGAGGTAAGCTTGACGGTCTCGCCGGAAACGCCGGACGGACGCTATGAAGGCGAAATCGTCCTGACGGAAGCGGGCGGAACGGTGATCAGCATCCCGGTCGCCGTTTATGTCGGAGAGGTGGAGCTGCCCAGCCCCGTTTCCGGGCTGAGCATAACGCCGGATATTTTCTCTCCGAACGGAGACGGGCTGCGGGACACGGCGGATCTGGCCTTTAAAGTGAATTACGCCAATTCCTATTTCTCCGTGGACGCGTATGATTTGCTTGCCGACGGTTGGGTAGGCGTTATCGCCGAAGCGGCCTATGGCGTCGACCCCGGAAGCTACACGTTAAAAGGGTGGGACGGCACGGTCTCGGATTATTATTCGGAGTTTACGGTGCCGGACGGTTACTACGCCCTGCTGCCCTATTTTGCGGACCTCGATACGCTTTTCCCCGAGCCGGTCGTTGACGCAGCGGTGCCGTTTGCCGTCGACACGGCGGCGCCGGCTTCCAAGCTGACCGGCACGATTGAGGTGAACGGCAGCGCCGGTACGATCCGCGGCACAATCGAGAGCGATCTCCTGGTGGATATCCTCGGCGATTACTCGGGAGTCGCAGTTGCGGCGCTTTATGAGAAAAACGGCGTTACCGAGCAGGCGGACGGAACAATCGCGGCTGACGGCACGTTCGCCATTTCCGTTCCGGTTCAGGACGGCGACAACACGTTTGAAGTGTTTGTTTACGACGCGGCGTTCAACGGAACGGCCGATCCGGCCCATGTGGTAACGTACACCAAAACGCCCGAGCCGGCGAAAGGCAGCGTCACGGCTTTGCCGTCGGCCGCCCAGGTCGCAACGGGCGAGGCGTTTGAGGTCGGCGTGGCCTTTACAGGCGTCAAGGACCTGTACTCTGCGGAATTCAGCCTGACCTACGATCCCAAGTTGATCAAAGGCACGCTGGAGCCGGGCGCGGCGCTTGCCGCCCATCAGGAAGCGGAGAACCCGGGTACCGGCTTGATTACGAAAGAGAAAACCGTTGTGCTGGAGAACGGCTTGGTGCGTTCCGATTATGTGCTGTCGCTAGCGGGCGATATCTCCGGCTACAGCGGGGATGGCAAGCTGGCCGCGTATCATTTCTCGGCCGACCGGGAGGGCGATTACGCCTTTACGCTTTCCGGCGTCCGCTTCCTGGGAAGCGCCGGACAGGAAATTGATCCCGGCACGCTCGCGAACGGCACCGTGAAGGTGGTTCGCGGAGGAACGGGACCGGTCGAGCAGATTATTTCGGGCCAAATTTCCGCAGAAGCGCTCGGAACGGCCGCCGCTTATAACAAAGTTTGGTACAGCGGAGCGGACGGCACCTTGAAAACCGTCGTCGAGGCAATTGCCGCGAACGGAACGGTCGTGAAGCTGGGCACGGTTGAGGCGGACGGCACCTATAAGCTGGCTGTGCCGAGCGGCAAGTACACTGTACGGGTTGTCGTGCCGGGCCACATCGCCGCGGAAGCGGAGGTTACGGCGGACAGCGCGAAAACCGTCAACTTCGGACCGCTCGCGGCCGGCGACGTGAACGGCGATTCCCGCATCGACCTGGCCGATCTGAACCAGGCGGCGCGCGCATTCGCGAAGGAAGAGCCGTGGCAATCGCTCGTTTCGGCGCTGGCGGATCTGAACCGTGACGGCAAGGTGAACCTGCTGGACATTTCCTTCATCCTGGCCAACTACGGATTATCCAAGTAAAGGCGATCCGGTAAAAGGACGGCAAGCTGCCGGAGGAGCGGGAAGCTCCTCCGGTTCTTTCATCGACGGCATAAGGGAGCGGCATCACGGTTGTAAGCGGCAAGAGACCGATAAAAGGAGGCAAATAAAAGCGATGCGAAAAACAAAAGCTTGGCCGGCGGTATTGGCGGTTGCAATCACCCTCGGAGGGATGGAGACGGGACAAGCCTTCGCCGCCGGGACGGCTTCGGGAAGCCCCCTGTGGGCGGACTATCCGGCCCCGCAACCGCAGATTCGCATAGCGTTGTCCGAAACTGCGGTTCAACCGGGACAAACCGTGGAGGCAGCCGTTTGGCTGCAGGGTTTCCTTGGGCCATATGGCGGTGTGGAAGGGTACGAGTATACGCTGCGGTACGATCCGACCCTGCTGGAGCCCGTCCCGAGCGGAGCGGTTCCGACCGCTGTCTTCGCCAAAGCGTCGGCGCCGATTGCCTGGGCCAACCGGATCGACCCAACGGGAGAAATCCGGGTCGCCGAATCGCTTCCGCCCAAAAGCGCGTCCGGTTTTTTCAGCGGCAGCGGGAAGGCGGGCAAGATTACGTTTCGGGCTTTGCGAAACGGAACGGCCAAGCTGACGCTCGCCGAAACCATCGCAATCCAGCCGGGCAGACCGGGCGCCAATCTCCGGCACTCGGCGGGAGAAGCGGCTCTTGTCGTCGGCAGCGAAGGGGCAGCTTCGCCGTCCGCCTGGACCCCGTCCAAAGCGGCGGGAGAAGAGCCTGAAGCAGGGGCAGTCCGCACCGTGCCGCAAGTGCTTGCCCGCTACCGGGACGCGGCGCAGATTGAGCGGCTTTCCTGGGCCGCCGAGGCGGTTGCCGGTTTGACCGACTACGGCGTTGTACACGGAAGCGGCGACGGTTCGTTTCACCCAGCGGACTACATGACGCGGGCGGAATTTGCCGCATTGGTGTCGGCCGCTTTCGGCCTCGACATGCAGCAGCGCTCCGTCCCGACATTCCGCGACGTGGCGGCGGGGGATTGGGAATACGACGCGGTCGAAACGGCGGCGGCGCACGGACTTGTTGAGGGCTACCCCGGCGAAGGCCGCCTGCCGTTTCGGCCGGACGGCTTTATTACCCGGGCGGAAATCGCCTCGGTTCTGGTCAAGGCGATGAAAGACGGCGGAGCACGCGCTCCGGCTGAAGGAGCCCCGCTGCCTTTTCGGGATGTCGGTCCGGGACATTGGGCACACGAAGCAATAGCCCGTCTGTACGGAAAAGGAGTCGTCGCCGGACGGGGGCCCGGGCGTTTCGCCCCGACGGAGAAAGCCACGCGTGCTGAAGTGAGCGTGCTGGTGCATAACCTGCTTTCCAGGACGAAGAACGGCAAATGAAGGCGGGAAAAGTTGAAAAACGACAATAAAAGGTCCGGTTTCCCGCTAGTGCAGGAGAAAAGGCTTACATATAATGGGAGTACGCCGCCGGATATGGTGTGATTGCCTGCGGCAGCGGTCGGATGAAACGGGCGAACAGAGGGCAGGAGGCTGTTCGCCGTTTTTTGCCGGGGGAGGTGAAAGCGCTTTATAAAAAAGGGACTGCTTGTACGGCATGATTCGACACAGCCGATTCAATGAGTCAAAAGAGAAGGGAGACGAAAACATGACCACCGCTTCGAAAAAGCGGCCGATCGTCCTGACCGCTTTGCTGTCGCTTGCGATCAGCTTGACGGTTCCGTTCGGACAGGCCGCGCCGGCAAACGCCGAATCCCATGTCGACAACCCGTTTGTCGGCGCCACGCAATACGTGAATCCCGATTATGCCGCCTTGATCGATACCTCGATCACCAAAGTATCCGATCCTGCGCTCATCGCCAAAATGGAGAAGGTAAAACAGTACCCGACCGCCGTCTGGATGGACCGGATTGCGGCCATTCATGGCGGAGAACAGAACGGGGGACGCAGGAGCCTGGAGCAGACAATGGACGCCGTGCTGGCCCAAAAGCAGGGCAGCACTCCGATTGCGGCAACCTTTGTCATTTACAACTTGCCCGGACGGGACTGCCACGCATTGGCCTCTAACGGCGAATTGCCGCTTACCCAGGCCGGTCTGACCACGTACAAGACGCAGTATATCGACGTAATCGCGGATATTTTCGCCAAGCCGAAATACAGCGGCATCCGGATTGTAACCGTTATTGAACCCGACTCGCTGCCGAATCTGGTGACGAATCTGAACGATCCGGAATGCGCCGAAGCGAACAGCACGAACATTTACCGGGACGCAACCCGCTATGCTTTGGACAAGCTGCACGCCATCCCCAATGTTTACACGTACATGGACATCGGCCACTCCGGCTGGCTCGGCTGGGACAGCAACATGGGCCCGGCCATCAACCTGTTTACGAGCGTGGTGGCCGGAACGGCAGCCGGGCTTAACAGCGTAGACGGCTTTATCACCAACACGGCCAATACGACGCCGCTGGAGGAGCCAAATCTGCCAAATCCGAATTTGCAGCTGAACGGCGGCCAGCTCCGGTCGGCCAGCTATTACGAATGGAATCCTTACTTTGATGAAGTGGACTTCACCGCCGCGCTTTATTCCGGCTTTGTCGCCAAAGGCTGGCCGAGCAGCATCGGCTTCCTGGTCGACACGAGCCGCAACGGCTGGGGCGGGCCGAACCGGCCGACCTCCGCAAGCGGAACCACGGTGAACGAATACGCCGATTCCGGGCGCATCGACAAGCGCACGCACCGCGGCAACTGGTGCAACGCGGCAGGTGCGGGGATCGGGGAACGTCCGCAGGCGGCGCCCGCCGGGTATGCGGCGTCTCATCTGGACGCGTTTGTCTGGGTAAAACCGCCCGGAGAATCCGACGGCTCCAGCACCGCGATTCCGAACAACGAAGGCAAAGGCTTTGACCGCATGTGCGACCCGACTTATGTCGCCGCAAGCGGAAAATTGACCGGCGCGCTGCCGGGCGCTCCCGTGTCCGGCCACTGGTTCCATGACCAGTTCGTGCAGCTCGTGACGAACGCTTATCCGGTCATTACATCCGGCGGCCCGACTCCTACACCGACGGCAACGCCAACCGCCACGCCGACGCCAACCGCCACGCCGACGCCGACCGCCACGCCGACTCCAACGCCGACGCCAACACCGACCGCCACGCCGACTCCAACGCCGACGCCAACACCGACGGCTACGCCGACTCCAACGCCGACGCCAACACCGACGGCTACGCCAACGCCGACCCCGCCGGTGGGCAGCCTGGTGCTGCAGTACAAAGCGGCGGATACAAACGCGGGCGATAATCAGATCAAGCCGCATTTCAACATCAAAAATAACGGCACAACGCCGGTCAATCTGAGCGATCTGAAAATCCGTTACTACTTCACGAAGGAAGGCACCGAGTCGCTGGTTTCCACCATTGACTGGGCGCAGGTAGGCGGCGGGAACATCGTTCAGACGTTTGGAACCGCTTCGGGCACCGGCGCGGATACGTATCTGGAGCTTTCCTTCTCGTCCGGGGCCGGCACGATTGCGCCCGGCGGACAATCCGGCGATATCCAGGTCCGGATCAACAAATCAAACTGGACCAATTTCAATGAAGCGAACGACTACTCCTATGATCCGACCAAAACCGCCTTCGCCAACTGGAGCAAGGTGACGCTGTATCAGGGCGGCACGCTCGTCTGGGGCACGCAGCCCTAAGCGGGACGGTTTAACGTTCATTTAGGAAACGGGAACGGGGAGCGGTTTTCCTGCGGCTTTGCCGCGGGAAGAGAAGACCGGCTTCCCGTTTCCGGCTTTTCCATCCGTTATCGGCAGCCCCGCAATAAGAAAGGAGGCTTTATGAAACACAAAAAACTCGCATTTGCGCTCGCGCTGGCTCTGGCCATCCCTCTTGTCCCCGCCCCGGCCAAGGCTGATTTTGACACCGCAAACGTCCGCGTTAACCAGATCGGCTACTTGCCCGCTGCAGACAAGATCGCCACCGTCATCACCTCCGCGTCCGCTCCGCTGGACTGGACGCTTCGCGATGCTTCCGGAACGGTTCGGGCCAGCGGGAAGACGGCGGTATACGGCTTTGACCGCGCCTCGGGCGATACGCTCCACCGGGCGGATTTTTCGGCTTTCGCCGTCCCCGGCTCCTATACGCTCCAGGTGGCGGGCATCGGGACCAGCGTTCCGTTCACGATCGGAACCGGCCTGTACCCCGATTTAGCCAAGGACGCGATGGCTTATTTTTATTTTCACCGGATGGGCGTCGCCATCGAAGCGGCTTATCTGAGCAATCCGGCATTCGCCCATAAGGCAATCCATCCGAACGATACGCAGCTCGGCAGCTATAACAACTGGAGCCAGGGCGCAACCTTCAATGTCAAAAATTCCTGGGCGGATGCCGGCGATTTCGGGATATACCCGGTCAATCAAGCCATATCCGCCTGGACGCTGCTGAACTTGCTGGAGCGCTATCCGTCCGCGTTCGGCGACGGAGCGCTGAATATTCCCGAGAAAGCAAACGGCATTCCCGATTTGCTGGACGAAACTGCATTCGGCTCCACCTTTATGAAAGGCATGCTGCCCGCAAACGGCGGCCTCGCCTCCCATAAAGTGCATGCGGACAACTGGAGCGCCTTTCCGCTGACCGACATTGACGGAGAGAACGCCATGGTCCGCAAAGCCCAGCCGCCCTCGACCAATGCGACTTACGCGGTCGTCCGCAACGCTGCCCACTTGGCGCGCCTTCTGCAGCCCTATGACAGCGCGGCCGCGGAAAGCTGGTGGAGCACCGCCAAAACGGCGTGGACCCGGGCGCTGGCGAATCCGAACGTGGACTATACCGGCTCCACGCCGGACAGCGCGGGCGGGGGAGATTACGATGACACGGTCAACAGCGACGACCAGTACGCCGCCGCCGTCGAGCTATATTTGACGGCCTCCAAGCGAAACGATCCGGGGGCCTCCGGTTACCGGAGCTACGTGACCGGCTCGCCGCATTACAAGGAGGTCGGCGACTTCTTCTGGGGAGACGTGTCAACCCTCGGTACGCTTTCCCTGCTGTCCGCTGCAAACGACTTGCCCGTATCGGACAAAGCGGACATGAAAGCGATGCTGCTTGCTTACGCGGATTCGATCGGTTCCATCATCGCATCGGAGGGCTATCCGGTTCCGCTGCCCGGCTCCGAGCCGTATCCGTGGGGCTCCAATTCGGTCGTCGTCAACCGGATGCTTCTTCTCGGTTACGCGTACGACATCAGCGGCAATCCCGCTTACCTGAAAAGCATGCACCGGGCGATGGATTATTTGCTCGGCAATAACCCGATGAAGCTTTCTTATATTACCGGGTACGGCGAATTCTCCGAGTCGGATTTACACGACCGGTACGCTTGGGGCAAATACCTGAACGGCGTCGCTTTTCCCAAAGGTTGGTTGAGCGGAGGCCCAAACAACGGCCTGATTAACGACCCGGCCACGCCGGCGGGGCGTCCGGCCGCAAAATCCTACGCCGGCAAAAACACGGCCCCCGACGCCTGGGCCTCTAAAGAAAACACGATCAACTGGAACGCGCCGCTCGTCTGGGTCGCGGAATATCTTAAAGAGCACGAGGCGCCTCTTGCGGGCACAGGCCCGACGCCGACGCCGACGCCAAGCGCAACCCCGACCGCGACGCCAACCCCGACTCCGACTCCGGCTACGCCTACGCCGACAACGGGAACGCCTACACCCACAGCAAGCGCAACTCCGACGCCGACGGCAAGCATAACACCTCTGCCGACGCCAAGCTCGGGACCGTCGGAGACCCCGCCAAGCGGACTTGCCGTCCAGTACAAGACGGCGGATTCCAACGCGGGGGATAACCAGATTCGGCCTCATTTCAACATCAAAAACAACGGTTCGGCGGCGGTTAACCTGGCGGATCTGAAAATCCGCTACTATTTTACGAAGGACGGAAGCGAGGCGCTGACGGCGAATGTGGATTGGGCGCAGGCGGGGACGTCCAATATCCGCACCTCCTTCGGAGCGGTACAGGCGGCGGGAGCCGACCAGTACCTCGAAATCGGGTTTGCGGCCTCGGCGGGTACGCTGGCGCCCGGCGCACAAACCGGCGACATCCAGATCCGGCTCAACAAAGCCAACTGGACCAATTTTAATGAAGCCAATGATTATTCGTACAATTCCTCGCTAAGCGCGTATACCGATTGGAGCAGGGCGGTCCTTTACCGGAACGGCACGCTTGTTTGGGGCGTTCCGCCTCAATAACAGGGAGGAACGTTCGAACCAGAACCGGCGGCTTGTTCTGCCTTGCCGGTAATCTCGCCGTGCAGCAAGGAGGCGGACCAACCGCCCGGCTGGAACAAAAAAAGCCGTTCCGCAGGTTTTTGACCTGGAACGGCTTTTCTGCTTGCGGCACAAAATCAGGCTTTCGGATCGTTGAGGTTTTTCTCCAGCAGCTCTTCCTCTTCGCCCACGACTTTGGCTTCCTTTTTGGTGATGGGGCTCTCGGCGTCGGCTTTGCCCGAAAGGAACCAGCCCGCTACCGCGATGCCGATCAGCACGACCCAGAAAATCGCTTTCCAGGTGGCCGACTCGATAAAGTGCTTATCGACTACATTAATGTCTTCATGTGCCAGCGTATAAAGGGCCAGCTTCACGCCTACCCAGCCGACGATCGTAAAAGCGGCCGTTTCGAGGTTCGGGCGTTTTTGCAGCAGGGAAACGAAATAGGTGGCCGCAAAACGCATGATGACGATACCGATCAAGCCGCCCGCCAGAATGACGAGGAATTGTCCGCCGTCCAGACCGCCGATTTCCCGGATGCCGGAAGGGGGAAGGGTAACGGCCAGCGCCACGGCGGCAAGAATCGAGTCAACCGCAAACGCGATGTCGGCCAGCTCCACCTTGGCGACGGTGCCCCAGAAGCCCGATTCCTTTTTGGGCTTGGACGAGTGGCCGTCCTTTTTGAATACAAATTTTTTGAAAAGGTGATTAATCGAGATGTAAAGCAGATAAAGTGCGCCGATCGCCTGGACCTGCCAAACGTTGACCAGAAACGAAATCAGGAACAACGCGCCGAAACGAAGTACGAAAGCGCCGGCCAGCCCGTAGAACAGAGCCTTTTTTCGTTTGTCGTCCGGCAAATGCTTGACCATGACCGCCATGACCAGCGCGTTGTCCGCCGCCAAAATCCCTTCCAGCGCGACAAGAACAAGCAGTACCCAGCCATACTCCAACAGTAATTCCATGTCCAACCTCCCAAGATTGTAGGATGAGTGCTTCTTTCTTTTCGGCTCGGGACAAAGAAAAGACCTTTGCCGAAAAGGCAAAGGTCTGGCTGAGCATGATCTGTATCCTTCATGCCAACAAAGCCGATGGACGCGGGGTCCATGAATTGACGACTTTGTTTTCAGGTGTGCACCTGAACGCTACTCCCCTTTGGAGAAACAATTAAGTTGTACTCATGATAGCTTCTTTTACTCCGCTTTGTCAACTGCCGTCCGGAAGACCGCTTCTCTTGTGGAGTAATGAACCGGTTCGTTATACTGGTATAAACAAGTGGACGAGCTGGAACGGGAAATGGAAGCGTTCGGCCTGGTGAAGCTGGCGCATGCGGCCACGGACGGCATCGGCATGATGCAGAGTCGGCCATCCCCCCGACAGGAGGCGAGAAATTTGACCATTCACGGAAAGCGGGGCGCCTTGCTGGGCGCCTCGCTTGGCTTGCTGCTGCTTGCGGGCTGCGGCCGGGAAGACTTCCAGCTGCCCGCTGCTTACGCCGCCGCTTCGGACGGGACGCTGGACATGGCAATTGCCACGGACATACACTATTTGTCGCCGAAGCTGACCGACCGCGGACCCGCGTTTGCCCGTTTTTTGTCAGAAGGGGACGGCAAAGACCTGGGATATGGGGAAGAGCTGCTAAACACCTTTGCCTTCGAGCTTGCGGAGCGGCGGCCGGACGTGCTGCTGCTCAGCGGAGACCTGACCAATAACGGGGAACGGGAAAGCCACCTGGACCTGGCGGAAAAGCTCCGCAGGATCGAGCTGGGCGGAACGGCCGTGTATGTCATTCCCGGCAACCACGACATCGACAACCCGTGGGCGCGCAAATTTTCGGGAGACAGCCAGTATTACACCGACACGGTGAAAGCGAAGGACTTTGCGGAGATCTATGGAGCGTTCGGCTACCGCGAAGCGGTGTCGCGGGACAAAACGACGCTCAGCTACCTGGCCGCTCCGAGCGAGAAGGTATGGCTGCTGATGCTGGACACGAGCCAGTACGCCCGGAACCGCGCGCTCGGGCATCCTCAGACGGACGGCCAAATCAGCAAGGACACCTTTCAATGGATGGAACGCTGTGCGAAGCTGGCCGAAGAGAAGGGGGCGGTGCTCGTTCCGGTTCTGCACCATAACCTTCTCGATCACAGCGAGGTGATCCAGGACGGTTTTACCTTGAACAATGCGGCGGAAGCGCGGGATTGGCTGCGCCGGCACGGGATCGCGGCAGGCTTTAGCGGCCACATTCACATTCAGGACATCAGTGCCGACGGTGACGGGGAATCCGTTCTCTACGATATCGTCACGAATGCCTTGTCCGTGTACCCGAACCAGTACGGCCTCCTTTCGGTGACCGGAAATGGCGCCGAGCTCGATTACCAGACCAAGGAACTGGATGTGGAACGATGGGCGGCCGCGCAGGCTTTGAAGGACGGCAATCTGCTGCAATACGAGCGGTACAGCGAGGAGCGCTTCGGCGGGATGGCGGAACGGCTGCTCGGCAGCCCGGAAGCGTTCGACCGGGAGGAACCGCTGACGGACGCGGACCGGAAGGCCATGACGGAGGTTATCCGGCGTCTGAACCTGAATTATTTTGCCGGGCGGGATGCGGTTAGCGCAAAGGAGCTGGCAGGCACCCGGGGCTTCCGGCTCTGGCAGGAGGCGCCCGGGGGGTTTTTGAAGCGGTATGTGGACAGCATGGTCAGCGAGACAGGACCGGACGACAACCGGGTCAAGCTGTCCCTGCGCCGGTAAAGCCGGCTGGCCGGAGGAGCATCAGGGACCGGGTTGACCGGGAAGCTTGACGCGCGGTATGATGGCTCAGACTCAACATCAGCACAGGAATAGAAAGGTGCGGACCCGTGAAAGCTTTTCGCAAAATGTACATCGAGATCGCCAGCGTCTGCAACCTGAGCTGCAGCTTTTGTCCGCCTACCGAGCGGAAGGCCGCCTTTATCGGCGTCCCGGAATTCGAAGCCATTTTGTCGGAGATTGCGCCTTACGCCCGGCTGGTCGCTTTTCATGTGAAAGGCGAGCCGCTGCTCCATCCCAAGCTGGACCGGCTCCTTGACGCCTGCCACGCCAAAGGCGTCCAGGTGAACATCACCACAAACGGCACGCTGCTCGAAAAAGCAAAGCCGAAGCTGTTCGGCAAGCCGGCGCTCCGGCAGATGAATTTTTCGCTGCACAGCTTTGAAGGAGCGGCGGACAGCGACGAAACGCGCGCAGCGCTTGAGCGTTACATGCGTCCGCTTCTGTCCTTTGCCAAGGAAACCGCCAAGGACGGCGTGCTGACCTCGTTTCGCCTGTGGAACCTGGGTCCGGTTCAAGAAAAAGACGCGGAGCCGGCCGCCGAAAGCCGGAACCGTCCGCTGCTGGAGATCCTGGAGCGGGAGTTCGGCCTGGACGAAAAAATCGACGAAAGCCTCATCAAAGGGCAGGGAGTCAAGCTGGCCGATAACATTTACCTGAACCAGGACCTGCAGTTTGACTGGCCCAGTCTGGAGGCGCCGGAGGATGACGGCAGAGGGTTTTGCCATGCCCTGCGCAAGCAGGCGGCGGTTCTGGTAGACGGCACCGTCGTCCCGTGCTGCCTGGACGGCGAAGGGGTGATCGGGCTCGGCAACCTGCATGAAAAACCGCTTGCGGAAATTTTGCAGGGTGATCGGGCGACCCGGCTGGTGGACGGCTTTACGGCGAGAACCGCCGTGGAGGAGCTGTGCCGCAAATGCGGCTACCGCAAACGGTTTGGCCGCTGATCCAATAGCGCGCTTTCCCGGCCGCCTGCTGGCAGGGGAAGACAGCGCTTTGCAGCTACTTATTAAAGGTATTTAAAAAGTTAGGGGCTACTATGGACAATCAGAAGAAAAGACGCTTCAGCAAAAATGAAGTCATGCAGCTCGCCACCATTTTTCTCGGCTTTATCATTTTTGGCATATCGGAAAACATCAAAGGGCCGGCCATTCCCCGCATTCAATTTGAGTTTGCCTTGAGCGAAGGGCAAATCGGCAGCCTGCTGTCTTTGAATTCGCTCGGGTATTTGCTCGCCTGCTCGTTTACGGCTGTGCTGACCCGAAAGCTCGGGATCAAGAACGTGACGCTTCTGGCGTTCGGCAGCATGACGCTGGCCGGGGTGCTGATCTATTTTTCGCCGAGCTATCCGCTCTTCTCCTCCTCGTACTTTCTGATGTACATCGGGAACGGGATGCTGGAAATCGGGCTCGCCATTTTGGGGGCGCGGATTTTTGTCCGCAATGTCGGCACCATGATGAATCTGTCTCATTTCTTCTACGGGTTAAGCTCGATCGTCGCTCCGCTGCTGGCATCGGGCCTGATGACCGTTTCGGTGATGGGGCACGTCCTGGACTGGAGAGGGATGTACTTGATCATGCTGTCGCTTTCCGTGCTGCCGATGCTTCCGGCCATTCTCGGCCGTTTTCCCGGGGACCAGGTAAGCCATGAAGACCGGATTCCGCTTCAGAAGCTGCTGCGCGATCCGGCGCTTTGGCTGGTGATCGCCGTCCTGACCTTCGGCGTCGTCTCGGAGATGGCAGTCGGCGGCTGGCTCGTCAATTTTCTGGAGAAGTCGTACGGGTGGGACAGCGCATCCGCCTCCGGCATGCTGGCCGCCTTCTTCTTTTGCTTTGCGGCGGCCCGGCTTGTGCTGGGCCCGCTGACGGACAGAATCGGCTTTACGCTTTCGTTTATTCTGTTTTCCGGGCTTTCGGCTTTGTGCACCTTTTTCGCGCTCGCCGGGGGAGAGCCGTGGGCGTTTCTGTTCGCCGCCGCGGGGATCGGCGTCGCTCCGCTGTATCCGACTGTCATGGCGTTTATCGCCAAGCGGTACCCGAACGGCAGCGACACCGCCATTACGTTTACGGTGACCATCATGGGCATCGGGAGCGTGGTCGGAAATTACATCATCGGGGCCGTTACCGACGGCGTTAAAGCTTCTATTGGAGCGGACACGCATGAGGGACTGGTCCGGGGCCTTCAGGCGGGGTATGGCTTTATCGGCTTGTGCGCGCTGCTATGCGCCGTCTCGGGTCTCGTTCTGTACGGCTATTTAAAGCAAAGAAAGCAGTTGATCTGACGCTGCCGTATAGTTTGGGCCTGCGCCTGCGAAACTAGAAGAAGTCTTCCGGCAGGCGGGGAATCCGCGCGGGCCGGAAGGCGGAACTTAGCCGCAAAGGAGAATGCAGATGACTTCCGTGCAGCCGGACAAAAATTTGATCAGCTCGGTCAAAGAGGTGGAAAACGGGGCTCCGACAAGCCTGGAGGCCCAGCAGGAGCAGCAGGCCAAAAACGACCGCCGCAAGGAAATGCTCCGCAACGAAGCGGACGACCGCCGCAACGAGAAGAACGTTTATCAATAAGAAGCGTCAGGCAAAATCCCGCCGGAAAAATCCGTGCGGGATTTTTCGCGCGCGGTGGATTATTCTGAAGGCATGCGTCTTTTTTTGTCCGGTTTACGTAGTATCGGGTGCCGTTTGCAAAGGAAGTGATTGTCATAAAAGAAGAAGCGTTAGTCGAGCAGGTCCGAAAGGGAAACGAGGCGGCGGTCGAGCTCCTCATCCGGCAGACCTACCCGGACATCTACCGGTTTTTGCTGTGGAAGGTGCACGACGAAAGTCTAGCCTGGGACTTGGCGCAAAGCACGTTTGAGAAGGCCTGGACCCGGCTGGATACTTACGAAGGAGCAAAAGGCTCTTTTCGGCCCTGGCTTTTGTCCATCGCTCGCAATGTCTGCATTGATCACGCGCGGAGCAAAGGCGCCCGGCAGGCTGCCATGAGCGAAGAATGGAATGAACAGACGGCGGGAATGGGAGATGTGCTGGAAAGCATCCTGATGCGCGAGGATATGCGCCGGGTATACGCTGCCATGCGAAAGCTGCCGGAGGAGCAGCGCGAAGCGGTTTTGCTCCGGTACAAGCACGAGCTTTCGTATGCCGAGATTGCCGCCGCCACGGAGACGGCCGAATCGACGGTCAAATCAAGGGTTTCCCGGTCGCTGGCCAAGCTGCGGGCATTGATTGGCGGGGAGCCGGAGGAAGCCGGGCGCCTGCAAACGAAACGAACGAAAGGGGAGAAGTCGAATGGATCACAATGACAAGCGTTCCTCTATAACGCCGCCGGAGTTCGAAGCGCTTGATCACCGGGAAAAGGAGGAGCTGGTCCGGCTGATTCGCGCTCTGCCCGAGCCGCCGGTGCCGGACGGCTTTGTCGAGCAGGCAATGGCGGGCTGGCGCAAAACGGCCGGCACGCTGTCCCTGAAGCGGGATAACGGGCTGGCGAAGCCGCTCGGGTTCAGCCGCAAGCTGGGCATTTTGCTGTCGGACGGCTGGCGGGCCGAGCTCCTGTGGGGCGGCCTGCTGTTCGCGGCGGGCTGCCTGCTGCTTGGCCTAACCTCGCTGCCCCTGCTGTTTCTTTTCCCGGCGGCCGGGTGCATTCCGCTGCTTACCGCCACCTTTTTTACCGCACGCCAAGCCCTCTGCGGCATGAGCGAGCTGACGGCAAGCCTGCGGATTCCGCCGGCCTGGTACCTGAACGCCCGGCTGCTTCTGGCGGGCGCCTTCACGCTGGCGCTGAATGTGCTGGCGCTCGCCGTTTGGCAGACCGGGCTGGAGCGGGCGATGCTCGGCAGGATGGCGCTTTTGTGGTGCATTCCGCTGCTGGTCAATGCTGCGGCGGCGCTCACGATTGCGGGCCGCGTCCGCCATTACGGACAGCTGGCGGCGCTGCTGACGCTGCTGCCGTTTCTATGGACCTTTGTGTTTTCGCTGCGGCCCGTCGAGCGCTGGGTCGTTTCCGCCCCCCTGTACGGACTTGCCGCCGCCGCATTTGCCGCCGCCCTTTTGCTTGCCCTGGCGGTACGGATCAACAGCCGTTTTATGAGAAGGGGAGGGTTTTTGCTTGGAGCTTGAGTTGCGCGGAATCAATCATCATTACGGTAAGAAGCAGGTACTGGACAGCCTGGATATCTCGTTCGTGCCGGGCATTTACGGCCTTTTGGGGCCGAACGGCACGGGCAAAACGACGCTCATGCGAATTATGGCCGATGTGCTGCGTCCTTCGGACGGCCGCGTGCTGCTGAACGGTCGCGACAAGGAAGCCTTGGGGGACCGCTACCGGGCGGAGCTCGGGTATCTGCCGCAGGAGCTGGGGCTTTACGGGCATTTCACCGGCCGCAAATTTTTGCGGTATGTCGCGGTTTTGAAAGGGCTCGGGAAGGCGGAGGCGGAAGAGCGGATCGCGCATCTGGCGGAAACCGTGAACCTGACCGACGCGCTGGATACCAAATGCGGGAAATATTCCGGCGGCATGAAGCGGAGGCTCGGCATCGCGCAGGCGCTTTTGAACAACCCGCGGATGCTTATTCTGGACGAGCCGACGGTAGGGCTTGATCCGATGGAGCGCATCCGGTTCCGCAACCTGATTGCCGAAATCGCGCACGGCCGCATTGTCATCCTGTCCACTCATATTGTGTCCGACATCGACCTGATGGCTCACCGCGTCCTTATGATGCGCAAGGGCCGGCTGCTGCGGCAGGGCTCGATTGCGGAATTGACGGCGGGCTTGAAGGGCCAGGTCTGGAGAGCGTACGTGTCCGACAGACAACTGGCCGACATCGAGCGGAGGTGGACGGTACTGTCCAAGCTCCAGCTGGAATCGGGCTGTGAATTAAGAGTCATCAGCGATGAGCCGCCCTGCGAGGGCGCCGTTCTTCTGGAACCGGGACTGGAAGACGTCTACATGCAGGACTATAAGGAGTTGGCCGCCAAATGAAGAGTCTGATCAAATTCGAGCTGCAAAAGCTGCTTCGTCCGCGAACCTGGCTGGCCATCCTGCTTTCCTTCGGTTTTGTTCTCTTTTATTTCTTTTCCCTGCTTTATCCGAAAGGAATGGACAGCCTGCTTGCCGTGCAGAAGGACTATCCCGAATTGATCCAGCGCCATGAAGGACCGCTCCAGCCCGAGCTGGTGAAAAAGTACTCGTTCCGGCTGGATGAGCCGAGGGCGGAGGACAGCGAGGGACCGGATGCCGAGAAAGCGGTTCGCATTGTGGAGCAACATTACGCGGCGGCGGGCTATCAGGCGGAGCAATTTAGGGACCGTTTGAATGAATTGAAAGCTCACGCGGAGCAAGCGAAAAAAAACGGCGATTCCTTTGCTGCCAAGAGCACGGCCAAGCAATGGGCCATGATGGAAAAACTGAACATGGACGGCTTTTATATCACACGAAGCTGGGATAGCCTCAATTTACTGGTAACTGAAATTCCCGGCAGTCTGATCATGGGGCTTGTGCTTGCGCTATCGCTTGCCTCGTTGTTTTCCGGCGAGGCGGATCACCGTACGGATGCGCTGATCCGATCGACCAAAAGGGGGAGGGGGCAGGTCGGAGGAGCGAAAGCGGCCGCTGCTGTCTTGTTTGCGGCGGGATGGGTCACCCTGTTTTATGGGTTCAGTCTGCTTGCAGCCAATCTGCCGTTCCGGTTTGTGGGCTGGAACGCCCCCTTGAACGATCTGTACGAATTTCGGGATTCGCCCTATCATCTGACTCAGCTCGGAGGATACTTGGCGCAGTATGCAATGACTCTTCTCGCGGCGTGCGCGCTGGCGCTCTTGATCGGACTGTTTTCCGCCTTCAGCAAAAGCAGCTTGGGCAGCCTGGGCGCGGCGTTTGCGTTTCTTATCCTGCCGCTGTTCTCGTTCACCGGTTTTCTCGGAAAAGTGATGAACCTGCTGCCTTCCCGCATTATGGCGAGCAGCACCTTGTTCCGCCATTTCAAGGTCTATAACCTCGGCGGGATACCCGTGACCTATGTCACGGTTGCCGCAGCCGTCATGCTGGCGGCTCTGCTGGCCGCCGCCTTCCTGATTCCCCGGGTTTACGTCCGAAGGGCGAACGGCTCCTGATATGTCCATTCCATGAACGTTTTTACTAGCTTGTTTCCTTAAAAAAGCAGCCGGGTAAACTCTAATGAACCCAATCATCAAGGAGGGAACCCGAATGTCGCATGAACAGTACCAAGCCTGCATCGACGAATGCTTGCGCTGTATGACGGAATGCAATCACTGTTTTGACGCCTGTTTGAAAGAGGACCATGTCAAGATGATGGCCGAGTGCATCCGGCTTGACCGGGAATGCGCCGATATGTGCGCGTTTGCCGCCAAGGCGATGTCGCAGAACAGTCCCTTCGCCGCCCAGATTTGCCGGCTCTGCGCCGATATCTGCGAAGCGTGCGGAACCGAATGCCGCAAGCACGAGCACGAACATTGCCAGCGCTGCGCCGAAGCCTGCTTCCGCTGTGCCGAGGCTTGCCGGAAAATGGCCGCGGCGGCTGTATAAAGCCCATACAAAATCAAGAATCGAATGCAAACAGAAGCTTCCCGCCCGGGGAGGCTTCTGTTTGCATATACGGAATTTTTGCCTCCTGCGGGGACAAGCTAGTTAAATTTATTCTAAGATTGGGTTATTTACATTGAAGGGGAGAAGGGCTATAATCGAATAGAAAGTTGCGCTAGGTAAACAATTTGCGCTCAGTGCAAACTTTCGTTCGAGGAGAGGATCTCATGGAGAAAGAATACAGCAATTTCGATTTGCCGCGGTCCTTGGGTAACGGCCTTTCGCCGGAGCTGGCTTTGCACCGGAAAGCTGGACTTTTCAAACGGCTGCTGCCGTTTCTCGGCCCGGCTTTTATCGCCTCCGTCGCTTATCTGGACCCGGGCAATTTTGCGACCAATATAACGGCCGGCTCCAAATACGGCTATCTGCTGCTATGGGTTATCGCCGTCTCAAACCTGATGGCGGTGCTGATTCAATCGTTGTCGGCCAAATTGGGCATCGCCACCGGCAAAAATTTGCCGGAAGCGGCGCGGGACCGTTTTTCCCGGCCCGTCGCGGTGCTTCTCTGGATTCAAAGCGAGCTGGTGATTATCGCAACCGACCTTGCCGAATTCATCGGAGCCGCCCTGGGGCTGCACCTGCTTTTCGGGGTCGCCATGCTGCCGGCCGCTCTGATTACGGCCGCCGGATCGTTTGCGATCCTTGGCCTGCAGCGCCGCGGGGTTCGTCCGCTGGAAGCCGGGATCGCTGTCCTGATTTTCATCGTCGTGTTGTGCTTTACTCTTCAGGTCGTTTGGGCGCACCCGTCGGCGGGCGATATCGCGTCCGGCCTCTTTCATCCGCGTTTTCAGGGGACGGAGAGCATTTTGCTGGCGGCCGGGATTCTCGGCGCCACTGTGATGCCCCATGCGATTTACCTGCATTCCTCGCTTACCCAAAACCGGATCGTCGGCCGCAACGAGGAAGAGAAGAAGCGGATCTTCAAGCTGGAATTTGTGGACATTGTGATTGCGATGCTGATCGCAGGCGCGGTGAATATGGCCATGGTAGTCATCTCGGCCGCCTTGTTTTTCCGCAACGGCCTTCAGGTGGAGGACCTGACGGAAGCCTACCGGCAGTTCGGCGAGCTGGCCGGTCCGGTGTTTGCCGTCTCCTTCGCGCTTAGTCTGCTCATCGCCGGGTTGTCCAGCGCTTCGGTCGGCACTATGGCGGGGGATGTCGTGATGCAGGGCTTTATCAACAAACGGATCAGCCTTTATGTGCGAAGGGCGATCACGACCGTGCCGCCGCTGCTGATCATCTTGTCCGGCATCGACCCGACGCGCGCGCTGGTCCTCAGCCAGGTCGTGCTTTCATTCGGCATTGCGTTCGCGCTGATTCCGCTGCTGCTCTTTACGTCAGACCGGCAGCTCATGGGGAGCCTCACGAACCGGCGTGTTACCTCGATTGCTGGCTGGTGCATAGCCGCCGTCGTCATTGCGCTGAACCTGTTTCTGGTCGCGGATGTATTTCTTTGAAGCGCGGTAGATAGAAAACCGGGAGAGTGGGTAAGTTATCCAAAAGACAAACTTTTGGAGGGAAGCTTTCATGCCTCAGCCTGACGCCTTTTCCGCTTTTCCCGAATTTCCGGAATCGTACTGGCTCAAATCCGCCGAACAGCCGCATTTTCCGGTGCTTCACGAAAACCTGGAAACCGATGTGGCGGTTGTGGGTGCGGGCATTACCGGCTTAACGACCGCCTGGCTTTTGGCTAACCGGGGATACCGCGTAGCAGTTCTGGAGGCCGGACGGATTCTGCATGGCACGACCGGGCACACGACCGCCAAAGTGACGGCCCAGCACGGACTTATCTATGACGAGTACGTCCGGCGGTTTGGCAAGGAAAAAGCCGCTCTGTATTACCAGGCCAACCGGGACGCCATCGCGTTCATCCGGAAGACCATCGACGAGCTGCAAATCGACTGCGATTACACCGAAGAAGACGCCTACGTGTATACGCAATCCGAGAAGGAGTTGAAAAAGCTCTCGGCGGAACACGAGGCGTACGCCGAGCTGGGCATTCCGGGCGGCTTTGTGGACACCACGCCGCTGCCTTTTGCGGTAAAAGGGGCGGTGGTGATGCGCGGTCAGGCGCAGTTTAATCCGGTTCCGTACTTGAAGCGCATTGTGGAAGCGTTCCTTGCCAAAGGAGGCCGGATTTTCGAGCGGACGACGGCGCAAAAGCTGGAGAAGGGAACGCCGGCCGTGCTCAAAACGCGAACCGGCGCCGAGGTGACCTGCAAATATGTCATTTCCGCCTCGCACTTTCCCTTTCAGGACATCACCGGCTTTTATTTTGCCCGCCTTTATGGCGAGCGTTCATACGCGGTGCTTGGCAAAACGGCGGAGCCGTTTCCGGGCGGCATGTACTTGAGCGCGGAAAATCCAACCCGCTCCCTGCGGGCGGTAAACGTGGGGGGCGAAACGCAGGTCCTGTTTGGCGGAGAAGGCCACAAAACGGGTGACGGCCCCGACACCTTCCGGCATTATGAAGCGCTGAAGGCGTTCGGGGAGGAGACGTTCGGCCTGAAGGAAATCACGTACCGGTGGTCGGCACAGGACCTGTTCACACTGGACAACCTGCCGTATATCGGCGAACAGGCAGCGCAATCGCCGCATCTGCTGCTGGCGACCGGCTTCCGCAAATGGGGCATGACCAACTCCGCTGCGGCTGCGCAGCTGCTGGCGGACATCGTGGACGGGAAGGAAAATCCGTACCGCGAGCTGTTCTCGCCGTCCCGTTTCCATCCGGCGTCGGATACCAAGTCCTTTGTCGTGCAGAACGCCGACGTGGCCAAGGAGTTTGTGGCCGGGAAAATCGGCCTGAAGCACGGAGAACCGGACGAGCTTGGCAACGACGAAGGCGGCGTGGTGCGGGTCAACG
This sequence comes from Gorillibacterium sp. sgz306347, assembly GCF_059735245.1. Classification (NCBI taxonomy): domain Bacteria; kingdom Bacillati; phylum Bacillota; class Bacilli; order Caryophanales; family Paenibacillaceae; genus Gorillibacterium; species Gorillibacterium sp. sgz306347. Next base: position 81,912 of record NZ_JCAPET010000008.1, on the reverse strand, counting down.
GAAAACGGGCCGGTGCTTATCGGGACAAAAGCGGGGAGCTTCACCTGGTGGATACCACTTGTACCCACATGGGCTGCGAGCTGGAGTGGAACGCGGCGGAGCGCTCCTGGGACTGCCCCTGCCACGCTTCCCGGTTCACGTACCAGGGCGAAGTGATTGAAGGACCGGCCAAAAAACCGTTGGCGCGTGTACAGGAAAACGAATAGCCTGGCGGCATGAAACGAAAAGCCCTCTATATCGGCGCGCAATAAGCGAACGCCGGATATAGAGGGCTTTGTTTGTGAGAAGCAGGGATTACTTCTTGACTTCTTGCACGCCGGTTACTTTGGAATCGGCATCGACCGAAGAAGAGGCTTTGTACTCATCGTTGGCATAGTAGACGTTGCCTTCGATCGTGGCTTTCACGACCTGGAAGCCGTTGGCTTCTACATAAACGTCGCCGACAAAGGTGCCGCCTTGAATGCGGGCATTTTCACTCTTGACGGTAAGCTTCGGAGCCGTCAGTTTGAAGGAAGCGGTGATGTTGTGATCTGCATCCTGCGTGTAGAGGGCGATCTTGCGCGCCGGTTTGTCCTTGTTGGTGAATTCGCCTTCCAGAACGAGGTCTTCGTCGATGGTGAGGTCGTTCAGAGTTGCGGCGATCCAGGTGCCGTCCTTGCTGATTGCTTTCTTGAAGGCGTCCGCGTTATTGACGACGGAAGCGGACACATTGGCATCAACTGCTGTGGATGCCGCAGCCGTGGGCTGTGCCGATTCTTTGCTTTCTTCTTTGCCGCCGCAGCCGGCAAGCAGGGCGATGGCCATCGTGGCCGCGATGAATCCGGTAAGCTTTTTCATAGTGGTTCTCCCCCTAAAATAATTATTTATCTGTCGGGATAATCATATAATGATCACTATGAAAATAATGTGATTTAATTCACAACATTTCGTTTTTCTTTCTGTTAGTCAGCCGGCTCAGCGAACGTCAGCGGCTTTGGCTTAACAGCCTTTCCCGCAGCAGAAGCCCGGTTTCCAGGGAAGCCGCCGCCGTCTCCAGCGCAAGCACCGAATCCGACCCGTCGAGAAAGCAGGCGACGGCGTGTTCAATGACCGCCTGGTAGGGATTTACCCGTTCGAGCTCCAGCTCGCGCATCCCTTCGTCCGTGTATTCGAGCAGCCGGGCCTCCGAGTGGCTCGGGCTATCGATTTCCCGGTATACCAGCTTCGCGTTTTCGAAATAGGCTTCAAAGGAAACCGTAAACGGGTAAGCTTTCGGCATGTGGGAGGAAGCGGCGACCTCAACGCGCGTATCGCCAAAATGGAAAAGCGCCTGCACAAGCGACCGGGTTTTTTCGTTGTTTTCCGTCCCCCAGACGCTTTCCGGCTCTCCCTTACCGAAGATCCAGTTCATAAAATCAAGCTCATGAATCATCAGGTTGGTAGTGATCGTTTCCAGGCCAAGGGAGCCCCACAAAGGCGGGGTTTCCCGTTTGAGCGACAGAGAGAGCAGATTGCCGTACATTTTCTCACAGATTGCGCGCTGCAAATAACGGTAAGCCCATTCGAACTTGATGAACTGGTTGACAAGCACGCGCTTGCCGCTTGATGCTTGCGCCTGCTTGATCTCCTCCGCTTCCTCCCGGTTCAGGCAAAGCGGGATTTCGCAGAGCACGTGCTTCCCGTTCGCCAGCGCCTCCAGCACATAACGGCTGTGCAGCGAATTGGGCAAGCATACATGAACCGCGTGGATATCCTTGTCCTGCAAAAAATCGTCCGCGCAAACGGATGTCTCCACGCCGAGCGAACGGTTCAGCTCCGCGAGACGGGTTTCATTCCGTCCGAAAACGGCCACCCGGCCAACCCTTTTTGATTGCTTCAACAGCTCGGCGTGATAAGCCCCGAACCCGGTCCCCAATACGGCAACGTTTAACAAAATCATCACTCCTCCTTTTGTTGTTACTTATGATACACTCTCATTGTTGACAACAGACTGTCAGGAATTAAAGGAGGCCGAATCGGATGCGGATGCATCGGCTGATCGCCATATTGCTGCTTTTGGAATCGAGAGGGAGGCTTACAGCCGCGGAGCTTGCCGAAGCGCTGGAAACCTCGGTCCGTTCCGTCTACCGGGACTTAGCCGTATTGTCGGAAGCCGGCGTTCCGATCGCCGCGTCATCCGGCCCGGGCGGCGGCATCCGGCTGATGGAAGGCTACACAGTAAGCATGAAGCAGTGGAACGGGGAGGAGCTGATCAGCTTGTACCTGTCCGGAATGGGGATACCGGCGGAAGGCCCGGCAGATGCGGGAATGAAGCTGAAGAACGCTCTGCTGAAGCTGGAAAAGACGCTGCCGCCCCGGTTCCAGGCGGACATCGGAAAAGCCAAAAGGCGGTTCCACTTTGATAACACCCCATGGTGGCAGGAAAAAAAGCCGGTTCCCTGCCTGGAGGCGATCCGGCAAGCCGTTTGGGGCTCCTTTCGTATTGAAGCCGATTACCGCAAGGCAGACGGAAGGGTTTCCGTACGCTTTCTCCATCCCTATGGTCTGGTGGTGAAAGATGCGGACTGGTATCTGATCGCATACTGCGAATCGGCACAGGAAGCACGAATTTTTAAATGCGAACGAATCGCAAACGTCCGGCTGACGGGCGAGAGCTTCGAATTGCCTGCGGATTTCTCGGCGGAGGAGCTGTGGAAAACGCGCGAGGGGTTGTTCAAGCAAGCCTGCCGGGATGCGGAGGTTTATCCGGTCGTCTTGAAGCTGGACAAGCGTTACCGGGAAACGGCGAGCCGGATGCTGGAGGTATTGGAGGCCGGAGAAAGCGGAGGGGAGACGGTTGCTTTAACCGTCAACCTGTACGACCCGGACAGCGCCCGCCGGGAAATTTTGAACTGGCTAGGGATAGCGGAAGTAGCTGCCCCGGCGTCTCTACGGGAATTCGCCTGCGGGAGGCTGGAGGCGCAGTTGAAAGCATACGGAGGATAGCTGAGGACCTCCTTGCTTACTCTGGTCGAATACCGCATCACGAGCGATGAAGGGAGACCGCGCACGAACGAGCGGACAATGGAAAGAGCCCCTAACCTGGAAGGGAAGGGGCGAGCTTGTCCGTTCGGTTGCCGGTATTACTGAAAGCTTCTCGGCTGATAGCCAAAACCGTCTTGCTGCGGCTGCGAATAGGGACGGTATTCGTTGATGGCGGGAGCGGTTTGAACGGCTTGGCGGCAAAGCTGGGAAATTTGCTGAAGCTGTTGAATCGCCAGTTGGTGACCATGGAGGGCGTTTTGAATGATTTGAACCGCCTGCCGTTCTTTCTGGGCGATTTCCTCCAGCTTGATGGCGTTTTGCTGCTCCTGCTGCAGCATTTGCTGGTACATTTGCGTCGATTGCTGGGTTTGATTGACAAGGTGCTGAACGATTTGCTCGCATTGCTGAAGCTGGCTGATCACTTGGTTCATTTGGGCTTTCGCTCCTTTTTCGGTTCGTTTTCTTGCGTGCTTATTTTGCCTTCTCCTCGCAATGGTATTCAGGTGCAGAGCATGAATTTCGGGCGGTATCAGCCGGAGTAATGCCACAAACGGATGATTAATGGAGTGAAACAAGCTGGAGGAGGACGAGGGGATGGAGTATAAGGTTTACATAATAATAAATATGTTAACATATAACTTTTTATATTAATATTTAATGGGGTAAATAAAAAACGGCCACGAGGAAGCGGATGAGAACCCTCTCAGAACCTCGAAAGGAGGTATCCCGGCTCGGCTTCTCCAAAATCATGAGGAGGGCCGGATGCCGGGGGGCTCAGGCTGTCGGGAAAGTCTCGATAACCTTTTTAATGCGAATTAATCTTATTCGGCACCGCGTTAATGTTGATGCTATCGAACAACCACTTTTCTTAGCCATTTCTACGGCATTCGTTCCGAACGTCAATCGGAGCGGAGCGGGATATCCAAACCCATCTGGCTTACCGGTGGTTTCGGAGACCAGTGCCCCTTCCGACATCGTCGTTTGGAAAAGAACGACAAGGTAGCGGGCCGCTATCGGCAAAAGGTCGGCGGATGCGAAATTCTCAATAACCAGACGGCTTCGCGCTGGCAGGGCGGGGCAATAAGTGCGAAATAGCAATTAATTTTATTATTTTTAGCTGTTTTCGACCAAATAGGTACGAAAAAGCAACTGTTTCTTCCGTTTTCTCCGAATATCGTTTGTTTAGCCGGAAATAAGTGCATGTGTGGAATTATTTTGCGATTGGAACAAAAAACCATCGAAATAAGTGTCGCTGTGCACCTATTTGCCCTCTTTTCCCTGGTCATTGTTGGCTTGTGACCCGCCACTTGCTAGTTTCGGCCAAGAAAGCAGAGGCCAGAGGGAGGATGAGCGAGGTAAACGGGGGCGTTGATGACGTTAGCCGTCCAGAACATGAAGAGGATGGCGACCTGCCAGGATCGAGGAGAGCTAAACGGAATATCCCCTCGTTTTTCCACGGGGTTTCTCGACAGCCTGAGCCTCCCGGTATCCGGGAGGCTTCCTTTGTCCAAGCCGTCAAGATAGCGGCTGTTCGACCATGATTTGAAACGTGACGCCGAATTGGTCGGTGACGCTTCCGTATCCGGCGCTGAAATGAGTTTCCTGCAGCGGCATGCCGACCTGGCCGCCGTTTTCCAGGGCGGAGAAGATCCGCTTGGCTTCCTCCATGCTGTCTGTAGTGAGGCACACCGTCACCTGATTTCCGAGCTGATACGGCTGGCCCGGAAACGTATCCGAGAACAGAAGGTCCGTTTGGCCGACCTTCAAGTTGGCGTGCCCGATGCGGCCCTTCACGTCATCCGGCAGCGGAAAATCCGGGTTTTCGGGCATTTCACCGAAGGTTTGGACAAACTGGACTTTCGCATTTAGCGCGTGCTCGTAAAAAGCGATGGCTTCCGTTGCATTCCCGTTCAGCACAATGTAAGGATTTAAACGGACTGTCATGGGCGGGCTCGACTCCTTTGCGTTTTTATTTGCCTGATGCACTCCTTCGACAATCCGGGCGCTCTGATATACTTCTTTGCCCGGAGAAGACAGCCAAGCGGGAAAGCGGCTTTTGCCGTATCTTCCTTCATTATTAACCCGGCCTTCGCCGGTTGATACGGCCGGATTGGCATCCTGTCGAAAAAAGCCTGTTTGGCTGCCCGGCTGGCAGTTCGAGAAGTACCGGAGGAAGTCCCTATAAGGCCTACTTCAATTGAATGGCTTCGGCACAACCGCCCTTTTCAATTCGAGCCGGAAAGCTGCGAAGTAAAGAACACTGACGGCCGCCGTGCCGAGGCCGAGGAGATAATACAGCCAGCTAACCGAGAGATAAGCGGGAAAAGCGAACGAGACAGCGCCCAGCGCCAGGGAATGTCCCAGCATCATAACCGGGTCGGTCAGCGCGTTGACCTTGCCCATTTGGCCGGGGGCGACCAGCTCGGGCAGCCAGCTTCCGAGCGCAACGTTGACAGGCGCGAGGCAGATGCCGGCAAGAAGAATAAGCGGGAGGTAAATGGCGATCCGGTCGGCTGCGCCGAGCGCCGTGATGAGCAGACTGGCAAGCGCAAGTCCCGCGACCAGCATCACCGGCCGGGAAAACTTGCCGATCAGCCATGTGCCGGCTGTGCTTCCGACGAGAAACCCGATGCCCAAAAAAATCGTGACAAGCGGGGAATAGACCATAAACTCTTCCGGACTGAGCTTGTATTTCATCGTAAAAATCGGAAGCACCGAAAATACGCCGTTCACAATGCCGAAAAAGAGAAAGCCGGACACCAAAACCCGCAAGGTCCGGTATCCGGCCAGGTAGCGGACACCGTCGCGAAAATCGCGGAGCACCAGCACAAGCCGGAGGTCGCGAATCCGGTTGAAGCCGTTCGGCAAGCGCGCCTCCTCCGGAAACTTGCCTCCGTACAGCAGAAGGCCGGAGATGAGGAAGCTGGCCATATCCAGCAAAATGGCGCCACCAATCCCGACAAAGTGGTACGCAATTGCCCCGAAACTCATTCCGAATAACATAAAAATGCCCAATACCGTCTGATTCAAGCCCGCCGCTTGAACGTAATGCTCCGGCTTCACGCAGCCTTGCAGCAGCCCCATTTCGGCCGGAGCGAAAAATTTGGACACGGCGCTGCGCAGGAACAAGAGCAGAAAGCAGAGCGGCAGCCACTGCAGATGGACCGCCAGCAAAAGCATAAGCGTCAGTCCGGCCCGCAGCCAATCGCTCCAGGCGGCAATTTTTCGACGGTCGAACAGGTCGGCAGCTACCCCGACAAACCAGAAGACGGCAAGGGTCGGCAGGGAATACATAAGCTCGGCCAGTGAAGCGAGAGCCGGACGGGAGGCAAAGCGGTCGACCAGGTAGTACGCGAAGGCCATGTTTCCGATAACCGTTCCGAGCTGGGAGGTAAACGCGGCGAGAAAAAGCCGGATAAACAGCGGATTGCGAAATAGGGAACGCATAAAGATTCCTCCTGTTCTAGTCGGACAATGCGCCGCCGGTGAGCCGAAGAAGCAGGCGAAGATAGGCGGTCAGCGCGGCAAACTGTTCGGACGTCCACGCCCGCTCCGGGCCGACGGCGATCGTATGGGTCATGATGCCTTCCTGAAAGGAACCGACGATTCGGGCGATAAGAGGGAGCGGCAGCTCGGGGTCGAATTCGCCACGCTCGGTTCCGATCCGCAGAAGACGCTCCACCCGTCCCATGCCGTCCTCATACCGGCGCAAAAGTCGGGCCCGCCGCGACTCATCCCGCCACCCGGTCAGAAAGTATTCATAAAACGCCGGAACCATGCTGCCGGAGCCTTCTTCCGTCAATCCGGTCATATCGGCTTGGAACAGCTTCTCGAGCAGTCCCCAGATGCTTGCTTCCGACTCCAGCAGGCGCTCCAGGGACATCTCATAGTCCCGGTCCATCTGATCCAGAAGGGCTTCAAAAATTTCGTCCTTGGTTTGAAAATACAGATAAATCCAGCCCCGGCTCATTCCTGCCTCTTCCACGATATCTTTGAGCGAGGCGGGCTCATATCCCTTGGCGATGAAAACCCGCTTGGCCGCTTCAAGAATTTGCCGGATTCGTTCTTCCTTTTGTGCGTTCGAGATTTTTGGTGACATGACATAACTCCTCTCAAAATGAACCGCCTGTCATTTATAATAATGACACGAGGTTCATTTTGCAAGCGCAGAATTTTTCTTCGCAAAAGTCGAGGACAGATGTCCTTTTTTTCGCCGGCTTCTTTTCTTTTAATAAGAACAGACGAAAAAAGGGGAGAGAGGCTTCATGAAAGGCTGGTTGTTTGCATTTTTGGCGGGGGGCTGCATTACGCTTCAGGGAGTGGCCAACTCCCGGATCAGCAGCGATCTGGGAACCTGGACCGCGACAAGCATCACCCAATTGACGGGTTTTCTCGTGGCGTTGGCCATTCTGCTTGTCGTCCGGGACGGAAGCCGCACCGGGCTGAAGAAGGTAAATCCCGTTTACATGGCGGGAGGCGCGTTTGCGGCGGTGATCATTTTCAGCGAGGTGACGGCCATCCACCGGATCGGCGTCACGTTTACGATATCCGCACTGCTGATCGCACAGCTTTGCATCACCTTTTTGGTCGATTCCAACGGATGGTTCGGCGTGGTCAAGCAGAGGATGAAGGCTCCGCATTTCATCGGCATCGGGCTGATGATCGCGGGCATTCTTATTTTGAAGGCGTGACCGGGAACGGAATAGCCGTCTGAACGAACAAAATTTAACCAAAACCCGGAAATCCGGAAACCTTACATGGAGGAGATACGTTATGGTAATGGGGTTGTTTCTAGCTCTGCTCGCAGGGGTCATGGTTGGCGCTCAAAATGTATTCAACAGCAAAGTCAATGAACACGTCGGCTCCTGGGCAAGCACGACGATCGTTCTTGGTACGGGGTTTGCGGCTTCTTTTATCGGGTGGCTGATCCTGGAGGGGCCGGGACAGTTTTCGCTCCAGCATATGAAACCGTGGTATTGGTTTAGCGGCGCGATCGGGGTTGTCCTGGTGTACTGTCTTATGCAGGCGATCAGACGGCTTGGCCCGACGTTCGCCGTTTCCGTCGTGATGAGCTCGCAGCTCGGGTTTGCGCTGCTGTTTGATTCCATGGGCTGGCTCGGCCTTGAAAAAGTGCCGTTTACCTGGAAACAGGTCGTTGGAGTCGCCGTGATTGCGGCGGGAATTTTTGTATTTAAAACGGGCGGCACCGGCGAAAGCCGGAAGCCGGTTTTGTCGGGTAGCGGCGCGGTGAAGCTCCACTGCGAAAAAACCCCTTAAGCCAAAACCCGCTTCCGCAGCACTTTGTTCAAGAGCCGGTGCCGGAAGGAGCTATCCGCGTTATGCTGTTAAAGGCCATTGAGAAGGGCCCGAGTCCGGTCGATTCAACCAGGTGGGAGTACCCTCTGTGCCGGGAGATCCATCGTTCTCAAAACGAATACTACGGGCAAGTCGGTTATCAACCGCCCTGGATCGGATACTTTGCGCTGGTTCACGGGACGGTAGTCGGGACTTGCTCGTTTAAAAGGGCTCCGCGAGAAGGCAAAGTGGAACTGGCCTACTTTACCTTTCCTGAGTTCGAAGGAAACGGGTACGGCACGCAGATGTGCGCCCAGCTCACAGGGATCGCCAAGACGGTGCGGCCTTCCTTGATGATTGCTGCGCGTACGCTGCCGGAAATGAATGCCTCCGCATCGATCCTTCGCAAAAACGGGTTCGTTTGTACGGGAACGGTATGGGATGAACAGGACGGCGAGGTTTGGGAATGGGTTTTTCAAGGATAAGGAAGGGGGTTTGTTTTTATGTGGGAAACTACATATCTGGCCGGTTCGCTGCAGGTTCACTATGCGGAAGGGGGACGTCCGGACGGAGCGCCGCTTCTTTTGCTGCACGGCGGCTCTTCGCGCTGGCAAAGCTTTGCGGAGCTTTCGCGTCATCAGGCGGGCCGAGGCGGTCAAGTTGAACGGCATCGGCCACGCCCTGCATATGCAGGACAAGCACCGCGTTCTTGCGGAGCTGCTTGCATTTGCGGATAAGCTTGCGGATCAGGCCGGAATATCCGAATGACGCCCTGAGCCGAGTGGAGCCGGCTGCGGCGGGGAAACCAGCCGCAGCCAGGCGACATAGAAACGGCCGAAGGAGCGGAGGAGCGGAGGAACAAGCATAAGCATGGCAACGCCGATGCCCGCCGAAACCCAGGAGCGCTGCAGCAGGGACAGCTGCGGCAGCAGCACCTCCATCAGCCAGTCGAAGGAATACAGCGGGAAGTCAAACAAGCGGCTGCTGACCAGATAGACCGCAGGCGACAGCAGGGTTCCCGCCGCCACGGCGGGAATCGTGACGGCCAAGGTAAAAGCGGCGATGCCGACGGGAAGCTGGCCGAAGCCGAACAGCAGCGTACGGAACGCGGCCGGATGCCAAAGCACGCCGAGCATGGTTTGCCAGCTCGCTCGCAGCGGAAACCGGATGGCCGCGAAGTCTGCTAATGCGGTTTTTGCCGGGATGGCCGCGTCAGTTCTGCGACCGATCGCCCAGCCGTCCGCCAGCCGGCGCTCGGCTTCCAGCATCCCGCGGCATACGAGAACCGTCCAGGTCAAAACCGGCAGCCCGATCCAGAACAGCGCGAGAGGCAATCCAGCGCATATACCCGCAACGGCGATCCCGAATACGGCAATACCTTTCGGCAGTGCCAGCAGAAGGAGCTTCCAGGCTCCAAACGCTTGTTTAAGTTTCATCTTGTTCTTCCTCCCCGTGTCTCCTCGTACCGCTTTCCATAGTTTGCTCCCCAAGCAGGGTCATCAACGCCGCATGCAGGCTGTCCATCAGGTCGGGTATGCTTTCCCGCACGCTTTTTTGCTCTGTGTCCCCGATTATGCCGGCGAAGCTCTGCTCCAAGGTAGCTTCCCGGATCAAGCCTCCCAGCGCAACCTGAACAAATAGCAGGATTTCCTCCAGCGGCTTTTGCGGGTGCAGCCGTCCCGCTTCGGCCGCGGTTTTCATATACGCAAGCAAAGCCTCGCCTGCGCGTTGAAAGCCGCTCTCGGAAGCGGGCCCCGCCTCCCGGCGTTCGGCTTGCTCCTTTATGCGCTCCGGATTGATCATGTACATCGCATTCAGGTGGTAAGCCAGCCGGGCGTACCCGTTATCAAGCGAGGCGGCGATTTCTTTGCCGAGGCATTGAAACAAGCGGCGCAGCGCCGTCTTGGGGCTTTGATTTGGGTCATTCAACGACTGAAAGGCTTCCTGCAAGTCGATCCGCGTTTCAAAGCGGCCGGCAAGACCGAACCACACTTCGTCAATATTGGCGAAATAGGCGTAAACCCCGCCTTGGCTGAAGCCCGTTTCGCGCACAATGTCCTTCATGGTAATTTTATGAACAGGTTTTGAGCCGCTTAGCGCAAGCGCCGCATCGAGAATGGCATTTCGTTTGTCCTCCCGCTGCTGCTCGCTGATTTTCGGCATTTCGTTCTCTCCCAACCCAAAAACGACACATTGTCGTTTATTTTTGTTTATCTTACCGGATGTGGAGACGCGCGTCAAAGAAAAAGTTGGAAATAATCAAAGAAAACCCCTGCGCAGAGCGCAGGGGTTTGCCGGTATTCTCCGGCTTTGGTTACTTCTCGGTCAGAGAAAGGGCGATATCCGCTTTTTTCTTGTCATGCTCGATTTGGTTCTCAAGATTGTATGGATGATACAGTTCATTTTCAATCATGTAATCCGCAATTTTCTGATGGGTGTCGATGGCGGTGTCCAATTGCGCTTTCAACACCTTGCGTACCTTTGGCGTCGCGGTTTCGGTCAAAGCGATGGCATAGGTGCGCACAGCCGCTTTGGCGGAAAGGAGCATATCGGTGGCGATGGCCAGATCGTCCATAGGCTCAACCGCCTTCACGAGCATTTCTTTCGTCTTGGAAGCGGGCATGGTCAAAACCTCCTTATCCCATAAGTTTTTTAAGTTCCTCAATGGCCATGGAAGAGTTTTTCAAATCGGCTTCAATCAGCTTTTTCAGCTTGTCGTCCTTTGCCAGTTCCAGCATGGTCGCAGCTTTTGTGGCGCAGGATGTTTTGAGCGTCAACAGTTCATGAATCTCCAACAGCTCGTGGGCTGCAAGTTCTTTCGCCATGATCGCTTCGCCTCCTTCTGGTCGGTAATGGGCAACGGTATCTAATTACCCTTCTTTCCGCGAACGAAACCCGAATCATGGCTGCTAGTTCCCGCTTTTCCGGCAATAGGGACTTTCGGGAATGGTCCATCAGCCGGTATGATGCTTTTGATGCAGTGCCTTCAAATCCTGTAAAGGATCATGAAGCGGGAAATACTCAATGCCGACAAATCCGTCATAGTCCATTTGCTTAATGGCGTCGAAAATCGAATCGTAATTTAACTCGCCGATGTATAATTCATGCCGGCCCGGCACCCCTGCTCCTTGAATGTGGCCGACCTCGCGAATCCGGTTCTGGAGCCGGTGCAGCACGTTGCCCTCCATGATCTGGACGTGATAGATGTCATAGCAAACTTTGACAAGGGGATGGCCGATATCTTCCACAATGGAGAAAGCTTCCTCGGAGGTGTTCAGGTAAACGTCCGAAAGCTCTTTGTCCACCGTGGTATTCAAAGGCTCCAGAGCGGTCATGACCTCGTATTCTTCCAGAATGGGAATCATGAAATCGCTCCTTTGCAAGATTTTTTTTCGAGTTTTCCTTACCCTTTTAAAACGCACACGCTACAAACGGTTTTTGGTTGGTGGCTCGCTTTTTTCGCGAAACGTGACATGTTTCAGAGCTAAAGGATCGGGTAAAGTTACGGTGCACCACGATAACTCAATACCCGATAAGGAGGAATTCGAAATGGCACAAGACAACCGCAATGGAATGAGCCGTGAAGAAGCAGGACGTAAGGGTGGAGAGGCGACAGCCAGAAACCATGACCGCGATTTCTATGAGGAAATCGGCCGCAAGGGCGGCGAAGCAACCTCCGAAAGCCACGATCGTGACTTTTATGAGGAAATCGGCCGTAAAGGCGGCGAAGCGACCTCCGCTAGCCACGACCGCGACTTTTACGAGGAAATCGGCAGCAAAGGCGGACAGGCCCGCAGCGACAGCGACGGCATGAGCCGCGAGGAAGCCGGCCGCAAAGGCGGACAAGCCCGCGCGCGCCAGCGCAATAACGACTGATCCGGCTTTTTTATGAAAAATTGATTTTTTCCCATAGAACGAAGGCCAGGCGCTTGGATAAAGGCCTGGCCTTCTTCTTTCCCGGGCCTTTGCAGGAGGCACAGCCTGCATAAAAACGGCCACCCGGTAAAAGGCTAAAACAAACTCAAGGAAAGGCAGTGATAGCACGTGGAAAAGATTTTGGTGAAGCTGCTCGTGCACGGCGTCCTGGTAACCCTGCTGCTCGTCGGACTGTCCAACGCCTCTTACGGCACGGCGATCACCGCCGCGCTGGTCATCGGTATCGTTGCTTATCTCGTCGGCGATCTTTTCATCCTGCCGAGAACCAATAACTTTGTGGCAACGGCGGCGGACGCCGGCCTGGTGCTGATCATGCTTTGGGTTTTCCGCGAGGCCATGAACTGGACCGAATTAAGCTTTGGAGACATGCTTATCATTACGGCCGCTGCGGGAGTATTTGAATACTTTTTTCACATCTGGCTGCTCCGCGATCATCAACCCGTCAAAAAGCAGCAAGCCTGAAAAATGCAGTCCGATCATAGCCGATGACGAGAAAAAAGACTCCGCCAGGAAATCCGGCAGGGTCTTTTTTAGCGTGCGACGGGATGGGGCGGCCAGAACAAAACCTCAAGCCGGCCGGTATACGTAAGAAGAGCGGGGGATAACGAATGCTCCACGCCGAATGCTTGCGGCATAGTGTTCGTTTCCAGCTCCAGCTCAGCCTCTTGCAGCGGCCAAGGGAGATGGTGGATCACACCCCGAAACACGTTGCCTTGTGCATCCGCGGAATATAAGCTGTAACGTTCCGTCAGCCAGTGAAGAAGCGTGCCGGGCGCTGCGTGAAACACCTCATTGCCGGCAGGCCGATAGCTTCCCGCAAAGCTCCATTCCGGCCGCTCCTCAGGACCGCGGACGCTGCGGTAGTGGAAAGATCCGTTTTCCTCGCGGACCGTCATCCTGGCATGGCGATAAGGCAAATGCGCCAGAAGCCGCGCTCCCGCGACCGCCAAACGGCTGGAAGCGTCCAGGTTCAGAAAATATACTCCCGGTATGCCGTCACGCCGCACATAGGTCCGGAAATTTAACTCCAGGAAGCTCCCCGCGAAGGGGAAAGGCGGGAGCCCCCGTAGGCGTAAAGGATCGACACGAAACGGCGATAAGCTGATCCAGGGCCGCCCCTGCCAGGTTTCAAGTGTCAGTTCTTTTGGCACATAAGGAGCCAATCCTTCTTCACGGACGGGCCAATGGGCAAAAAGAAGCTCCTTCCAAGTCTGTTTCATGACCCAGGGCATATCCGGCAAAGGAAAAGGACGGTGGGCGGTTTGTTCGAGAATGCGGCGATTTTGCACGGCAACCCCTCCTTGGAAGTAAACCCGTAAGAAACATGTGGACTTATACCCGATTTCCCCCCCAATGGAACATAGGTTAACAAGAACGACAAATAAATATAACAAATATTTCATAATTAAACAGAAAAATAGATAAACATACATAGATACTATTGCTAGAAATAAAAAATATTGGTATAAATGGTCAAAAGAATACGTTTCGCCACGAAGCTGATTTTTAGGAGGCGATCACATTGAAACCGTCGTTTTACAATTTTTTCTTTCCTTATGCCGAAGACAGCTCCAAGCTCATCGCTTACAATGCGCGCACCAACGCACTGGCGCTGCTGGACCGGGACAAGCATGAATGCTTCGAACGCTACTGCGCCGACGGAACGCCGATTGAGGACACCGTCTTATGGGAGAGCTTGCAGCAGGGCGGGTTTCTTGTCAAAGAATCGTTTGACGAGCGCCAGCTTCTGCGATACGAGATGCTGAACAGCCGTTTCTCCTCCCACACCCTCAGCCTGACCATCGCCCCGACTTCGGACTGCAACTTTCGCTGCGTATATTGTTATGAAAAGGACAGCATCCGGCCCTCTTACATGAATGAAGCGACCCAAGACCAGTTAATTGATTTTGTGCGGAATCACGCGGGGGCGCTGGAGGAACTGAACATCACCTGGTATGGCGGCGAACCGTTGCTCGCGCTGAAAACGATTGAGCGGTTGACCGGAAAGTTTCTTGAAATCTGCGAAGAAAACCGTATCCGCTACTACGCGGGAATGGTGTCAAACGGCTATCTCTTGTCGGCCAAAACGCTTCGGCGGCTCAAAGAGCTTCAGGTATCGTTCCTTCAAATCACCATAGACGGAATGCGCGAAACGCATGACCGCCGTCGTCCGCTTGTCGGAAACCGTCCGTCGTTCGACGTAATCATGACCAACCTGCAAAAAGGACTCGAGCTGCTGCCGGACGTTTCGCTCCGCATCAACATCGACAAGGAAAACCGGGACGCCGGCCACGAAATCGCCCTTTATTTGAAAGAGCTCGGGTTAAGCGGTCATGTGAATCCTTATTTGGGAAAGGTGGAGAATGATAATCTGACTTACGCCGAGACGGCTTGTCTGGACTCCAGCGAGTTTTACCGGATCGACTATGAGCATATGAACGAAGACACGCCGCAAGAGCGGGTCGCGGACCGTTTTCCCAAACGGTTTACGAATTACTGCGGAGCCGACTTCAAAAATTCCTATGTGGTTGACGCCGACGGAGGCCTTTACAAATGCTGGTCGGACATCGGCATAGCTGAACGGAAGATCGGCGACCTACAAAGCGGGGTTGATTTCGGCCATCCGCTTTACCGCGACTATATGCTGTTCGATCCCACGGAGCTTGAAGAATGCCGCGACTGCAATTTGCTGCCCATCTGTATGGGGGGCTGCCCGTTCAAACGGGTGAAAGACCCGGCAAACAAATGCTCCATGTACAAGTATGTCCTTGAGGAATATCTGGCAGCGATCGCGTCCGCGCTCAAAAAACAGCAGCAAGCCGCCGAGCCGTTGCCGGTTCCATAAAGCTTGTCAGCCTTCTCCGCGATTAGGCGACTTCAGGCGAAGGGAGGTGGATGAAGATGGAATTTCTGGTGAGCTCGGTCGTTCCCCAAGGAACCTGTGTCGTTTTTACCTGTTATGCGAACTGCGGTACAAACTGTATCGCTAAATGCTCGACGTTCTGCGGCTCGAAAGCCAATTGCGCGCCCGGCCGTCCCGGATCGGTCTAATTCAGGCGAAAGCATTTCACTGGAAAGCGGAGAAGGATTTCGATAAGAAAGCGGCGGACGGGACGGCTTGTACCGTCCGCCGTATCATTTCATCGCCTCTGTGGCGGATTTGAAAACCGGGAGTGGATCGCCTGTGGAGCTGTTTCGGTTTTGCATGCCCTATTTGAAGCGCCGGGCGGGAATGCTGCTGATTTATCTGGCGCTTTCCGTAATCATGAGCCTGATGACCCTTGCGGTTCCCTACCTGACCGGCAGCTTTATCGACCGGCTTGTCAGCCAAGGGGGCACGGATTTTCTGCTGCGTTTTTGCATGCTGTTCGCCCTCATTACCTTCGGAAGACTGCTGCTCGGCTATGTCGCGCAGATCATATATACCAAGATGCAGAGCCGGACGGGTTACGAGCTGAACCGGGATATGATCAAGCATATCCAGGACGGCTCACTGACCTATCTCAATCAAAACGACAGCGTTTACCTGAATCAGCGCATCAATAACGACGCCAACCTGGTTGTTATCTTCTGCATGACCGCGATCCCCGAAACGCTGGTCAACGCCGTAACGCTCGGCGTGCCGTTCGTGCTCATGTTGCAAATGAATCCCGCCATTACACTGACGCTGTTCAGTTTGCTTTTGCTTTATGTGGGCTTGTATTACCTCTTCCGCGCCCCTTTGTTCCGGTCCCGGCTGACCTTCCTGGAGCATCAGAGCCGGTTCTTCTCTCACTTGAACGAGCAGCTGGATTACATGCGCTTTATGAAGCTTCACGGACTGGAAGAACGCTTCCGCAAGCGGCTGGACCCTCATTTCGGCGGCCTCCTCAAAAGCGCGCTGTCTTATCAGAAGGTCTCTTACCTGTTCTCGGGGCTGGACAATCTGGTGGTGGCGATATCCAGCGTGGTGCTGTTTGTTATGGGCGGTCTGCAAATCGCCTCCGGTTCGTTTACCATCGGACGGTTTACGATGTTTTACAGCTATTTCGGCATGATGATCGGAGCCGCGCGTTACTTTTTCAATCTGGGCAAGAGCTATCAGGATCATCTGGTCTGTTACCGGCGGCTTCAGGAAGTCGAGGCGCAGCCCGAGGAAACGAACGGAGAAGAGGACCTTCCTGAAATCGAACGGATCGAAGCGCGTTCGCTTGCCTTCTTCCACGGGGATAGACAGGTGCTGAACCGGACGGAGCTGGCATTTGCCAAAGGCAGGCTGTACGGCGTCATCGGGGCGAACGGCTCCGGCAAATCGACCGCGCTTCAGCTTCTTTTGGGAATGTATATTGATGAGCACGAAGGGACAATCGCATATAACGGAAGGGATATCCGGGAGCTTGACATGAAAGGCATTCGCCTTCGGCGGATCGGGGTTTCCGAGCAGGAGCCCGCTCTGCTTGCCGATACCATTCGGAATAATTTGCTGACGGACGAGGGCAGTCCCATAGAAGAACAGCGGCTTGACGCTCTGCTGAAGCTGTTGAACCTGAACACTCTGGTGGACAAGCTGCCGGATGGTCTGGACACCATGCTTTTGGAGCAGGGCGGCGGCCTGTCCGGAGGAGAACGCCAGAAGCTGTCGATTCTTCGGGTGCTGTTGAAGAATCCGGACGTCATGGTGTTTGACGAACCGACATCGGCTCTGGACCAGGACACCGTGCACAAGCTGCTCGCCTACCTGACGGAAATCCGCCGCGACAAGCTGATCATCGTCATTACGCACACGCGCGAGGTTTTGGAAATTTGCGATGAGGTATACGTTTGCAGCCAAGGACGGTTTGCCCGGTGGACCGGAACGGAAGACGCGGTACCGGCCGCAGCTGCCGAATAATGGCAGCATGGTTTTTTTGAGTGATTCGCGGCAAACCGCCGGGAGGCTGCTCCGGTTTTACCTGCGGAGTGAACATCGGGCCCGGCTCAATTTTCGCTTGTGCCGGAAAACTGTCCTGAACACAACATCCGTTTCAGAATGCTCTTGTCCCTCCTCAGTGACTGGAGCGGAAGGTGACGGTCCGGGAAGTGCTCTGCAACGTAAACGGCGATGAACATTGCGAATATGAAATCCGATTTATCAATTGAGGCATTGCTTTCCATCAGCCGTCCGGGAACCGGGGCGGTTTTTTTTTGTTTCGGCCGGGGGTGCTGCCTTTGGGATTGGCTGTTTGTGAATTGGGTTATTTTAAATTAGAAGAAAAGCATCTTTTCAATTGAACCCTGGAGAGGAGGAGCAGGATGGAGAACCCTTTGGAGGATTCCAAGCTGGTTCAGCAGCATCTGGCGAATGAGCGGACTTTTTTGGCTTGGGTGAGAACGAGCATCGCCATTATCGGCCTGGGTTTTCTGGCGGCGGGCCTTGTGTTTCGCTCCGAAAGTCTCGCCTCGTTCGGTCACATCGCGGCCTCCGCAGGCGGAATCGGAGCCGTTCTGCTGGGGGGAATGATCCTGTTTCAGGCGACGAAAGATTATCATCGCAAGCAGAGGGAAATTAGCCAAGGCATGTTTACCGCCCGGTCGGTTCCGGTAATCATGCTTGCCTGTGCCATGGGAATCATCTGCGGTCTTTTGATTTTGTTGGTTGTGCTTATGCTTTTTGAATAAAATGCGATTCATTAATAAAAAATGGGGTATGAAACAACTAATCTGTCTGTTAAACTTGTCACGAAACATTCAAATGTCCTTCATATCACCTTGCGGATCTACGATACATCACGGAGGGGTGTTTCCAATGCAGCTTCATTTCGAGGCCGATCATCACAAAATGTTTGAGCAAATGTTTCGACACGCCCCCATCGGCATCGCGTTGGCAGATCCCGAAGGCCGCTGGGTAAAGATGAACCCGGTTTTTTGCAAAATGCTGGGCTACACGGAACAGGAGCTGCTGGGGAAGTCCTACAAGGACATTACACTTCCGGAGGACCTGGCGGATAGTGAGCGTTACAAGGCCGGCATGCTGGGCGGGTTCGAGAACGAAGGGCCGTTGGAAAAACGGTATATCCGAAAAGACGGACGCCTGCTGTGGGTATCCCTTCGGGTTTCGGTTGTCCGCCGCGAGAATTCTGACGAGCCCTTGTATTCCATCATCCATGCGATTGACATCTCCGAACGGAAAGCGAATGAGCAGAAGCTGCTGAAAAGCGAAGAAATGTTCCGTCTTATTTCGGCGAATGCGCAGGAAATTATCTATATAGCCTCCCCGGACGGCGTTTGCCGGTTTTGCTCCCCTTCCATCCGCCGGCTGCTCGACTACGAACCGGAGGAAGTGATGGGACGTACCAATTTCGAGCTGTTCCACCCGAACGACTACAAGAAGCTGCAAAGACAAAATCGGGTCGGCAGCTTGCTGCGGCTGAGAATCCGGCATAAAAACGGCACGTACATATGGTTTGAGGCCACTTATAAAAGGATAGGCGACGGAGATAGCGAGCAGCAATTTCTGGCCATTGGACGCGATATTACCGAACGGAAAAGGTTCGAGGAGCTCAACGCGGAAACCGCGCGAATTGCCTCGATCGGCAGCTGGGAGTGGGATTTGACGACCGATGAACTCACCTTCTCCGATCAGGTCGGTGAAATCTTCGAGCTGTCCGCCCCGTTCAAGCGTTATCGCGCCGGAGAAGTTCTGAAACGCATGGACGCAGCCGACTCGGCGGCTCTGAGGGAAAAGATCGAGCTTGCCAAAACAGGCGAAGCCTTGGACTACGAGTATAAGCATGTCAGCGCGGACGGCAGCGAAAAATATTTGCACCTGCGGGGAATTGTCACGTTTGGGGAGCCGAACCGGCCGGTTCAGTTCCGAGGAACGCTGCAGGACATCACCGAACGCAAAAAGGTCGAATTCGAGCTTCAGGAATCGGTGGAACGCTATACTTCGCTAAAAAAATACAATCACGATGCGATCATTTCCTTCCATATGGACGGAAGGATCCGCAGCGCCAATCCGGTGGCCGAAAAAATGACCGGTTATCCGGTCTCCGCCATGACGGGCACCAGCATTTCCCGTTTTATTGGAGACAGTAACCTAAGGCTGATCCTGAACGGGGACTACGAGGCGGCTGAGCAAAACATCGACACCATCGGGCACGCCAACGGTCAGAAAACCGAGGTATTGGCAACGCTGGCGCCGATTATCATTAACGAAACCGCTGCGGGCTTCTACCTGATTGCCAAGGACATCACCGAGCAAAAAAAGCTGCTGATCGCCAAGGAAGCCGCCGAACGGATGAATCAGGCGAAAACTGAATTTCTGGCCATGATGAGCCACGAAATCCGCACCCCCATGAACGGGGTCATCGGCATGGCGGATCTTTTGCTGCATACGGAGAGCTTGAGCGAGGAGCAGCGGGAATACGTCGAAATCATTCAAAAAAGCGGGGATGCGCTGCTTGCCATTATCAACGATGTGCTGGATTTCTCCAAGATTGAAGCCGGCAAAACCGTTCTGTCCCATGAACCGTTTGTGGTGGAGGATGTGGTCAACCAAACCCTCGACATGGTGAGACCGAACATTCTCCAAAAAAAATTGTCCGTCCGGCTTTCCATCGACCCCGGAATTCCGACGCCCGTCTTCGGGGACGCTTACCGGCTCAAGCAAATCTTGACCAATGTGATCGGCAACGCGGTCAAATTTACGGAAACGGGCGGCGTGGAGATCGACGTGCAGGCGGTCGAGCAGACCGCTTCCGACGTGCAGCTTCGCTTTCGGGTGAGGGATACGGGAGTGGGCATACCGGAGGAGAAACGGGTGTATTTGTTCGAGCCGTTTCAACAGCTGGACAACTTTATGACCCGGAAGCACCAGGGGACTGGACTGGGCCTTGCCATCAGCAAAAAGCTGGTGGAGCTTATGAACGGAGACATCTGGGTGGAGGATGTCAAAGGACCGGGCACGGCTTTTGTCTTCACGGTTCGGCTTTCGGCCGGTTCGGCCGATGGAGCAAATCCGGCCGCTGCCGAAGCGCTGGCCGTGAATCCCGACGCGCTGCGCATCCTGATTGCGGAGGACAACGAGGTCAACCGTCTGGTTTTGTATAAAATGCTGGCAAAAGAAGGCCATTTGATTGATCAGACAGCAAACGGGCGGGAGGCCGTCGAAGCAGTAAACCGGCGCAAATACGACCTGCTGTTTATGGATGTGCAGATGCCGCTGCTGAACGGGTTTGAAGCAACCCGGGAAATCCGGGAGTCGCTTCCGCCCGAAAACCGGCCCTATATCGTCGCGGTTACCGCCAATGCGTTAAGAGGGGACCGGGAGCGCTGTCTGGAGGCGGGTATGGACGCATATATCAGCAAGCCGCTCAAGAGCGAGACAATCGCTCACGTTATTGAACAATATAAAACAGAGCGGCAAAAGCGGGATACGGTCCCGTCTTGACCGTCAGCCATAATGGAATAACAAAATACGCACCAAAAAGACGCTTCCCTTGGGAAGCGTCTTTATTAAGCGGGGGAATGTATGTTCGGTAGAGGGGACAATCAAACGAAGCCTGCCTCTATTCGATTTTCATATTAGTAGTATAACCGATGCGAAAAAAACAGTCTATCTTTTTTTTCCAATCTGCTCTATTGTGTGAATACCCGGCCGGGCATTCAGCAAGAAGATGAAAGAGGAGGATAAGGTGCAGAATCGGATATGGAACACCAATCTCAAGGTTCGCCTTCTGGGGGAAGGCTTGTTTAACATGCTGTTCTGGATGTACTTCCCGTTCATCACGGTTTATTTCGGCGCTGCACTCGGCAACCGGACGGCCGGGCTCCTGATGACGGTGCCGCCTGTTTTCGGTATGCTCGGAAGCCTTGCGGGAGGCGCGCTGGCGGACCGGTGGGGACGCCGCCCGGTCATGCTTATGGGCACCCTGCTGCAAACCGCCATGTTTGTCATGTTTGCCGTCTCGCCGTCTCATTGGCTGGACTACGCCGCCTTTATCGGCATCGGCATCGGCGGCGCGGTTTACCGGCCGGCGAGCACGGCCATGGTGGCCGATCTGGTTCCCGCCGAGCGCCGCCGCGAGGTCTTCGCCACGTTTATGACCTCCAACAACATCGGCGCCGTACTGGGGCCGGCTCTCGGCGGCATCTTTTTCTTTCAGCACAGGCAGGGACTGTTATGGACCTGCGCGCTGGTCCTGACCGTTTATCTCATCGCCATCTGGTTTCTCGTGCGGGAGACGAGGCCCGAGGCGTCCGTCGCTCCGGAGGCTGCGGGTGCTTCAAAATCCGTGCCGGCTGTTTTTCTGGAGCAGTGGAAAGGCTACGGCGTCATCCTTCGCGATAAAATCTTTCTGCTTTACTTATTGGCCGGCATTTTCTCGCTGATTCCGATTATGCAGCTGGATCTTTACCTGCCGGTGTATGTATATGCCAAGGTTCCCGCCCAGCCGCTTTTTACATGGAACGGCCAATCCTTTATGCTCTCCAGCACCGAAATCTATGGCTGGCTGGTCGGCTTTAACGGCCTTCTGTTTGTGCTGTTCATTCTTCCGGTCACCAAATGGTTCGGCAAATGGCGGGAGCGGAACGTGTTTGTATTGTCCTCGCTTTTGTCCGGCGTAGGGACGTTTCTCGTCGGCGTGTATTCCAACATCTGGTACCTGTTCTTTGTGACGATTCTGTTCACCTTTGGCGAAATGGTCCGCTCTCCGGTAACCCAAAGCTTTATCAGCCGCTATGCGCCGGAGAACGCAAGAGGACAATACATGGGCGCGGACAGCCTGCAGAACACAATCAGCAAATTTCTGGCTCCGCTTACCGTATTCCTTTCCGCCTGGGTCGCTCCGATGGGCATTTTCAGCATCATTCTGGCGTTTTCTTTGGTTAGTGTCGTTCTGTACGTGCTGCTGTTTCGGATTTATCCCGAACCGGCGGCGGAAGGATAAGCACTCTTCCAGCGCGCAGGTTTTGAAAGCAGCGGGGGAGCGGTACGGAAGAAGACGGGATAGCCCGTCTTCTTCTTTTCTGTCGGAAGATGGTATACTTGACCAAAATGCGAGGAGAGTGATTCGTATGGTGAAAATCTTCCGTCCCGAGACGCTTGCTTATTCGCTGAAACAGTCCCCCGTTCCCGAATTCGCCTGGCATACAAGCGACCGGTTGTCCGAGCTGGCGGGGGCGAAGCATTTTTCTCTTCATGTGCGCAGCCTTGATCCGGGAAAGTATTCGTTTCCCTATCATTTCCACCGCAACGCGGAGGAGTTGTTTGTCGTGCTGGAGGGAGAGGCGACGCTCCGCACCCCGGACGGTTTTACGGAGATGAAAAAGGGGGATATCGCGTTTTTTGAGACCGGACCCTCGGGCGCGCATCAGCTGTATAACCATACGGATCGCCCCTTTCTTTACGTGGATCTTCGGACCCCGCTCGGACTGGACATTGCGGAATATCCCGATTCGGGAAAAATCTATATCATGCCGGAGCAAGAGGCGTATCAAACGAAAGACCAATCGGATTATTACGAAGGTGAAGACCGCGTTCGCGAGAGCTGGAAACAGGCCGGCTGGCCTGAAGACTGATCCGCCGGGTTGCTTTCGCCGCCCGGGCCCGTTACAATGAACGGACCTTTACCGGCTCAAGCCGGCCATGCGTTCCGGGATTGCCGAAGCGGACTGGCGGAGCGGGACAGTTTGTTGCAGAGAGAGGGAGTTCCTTGAGCAAGCCAGCCGGGTATCATCAACTGACAAAACGAACGATTCAGTCCTTGTGCGGCCCGAGCGCTTCCGGGAAGGGGGAAGCCTTGCGGCGGGCCGGCAAGGTGGCACTGACGCTGTCCGGGCGGGAGGCGGATCAAACGGTATATGAAGCGCTCGTGAAGGACAACGGGAGCTGCCGGGTTGTGATTCGCATCGATCCGTTCGGAAAAATTGAAGCGGAATGCTCCTGCTCCGCCGGATTTACCTTTGCGCTCTTTTGCAAGCATGCTGCCGCCGCGCTGTATCAGATCATGCTTCTGCAGCAGGCGCATGATCCTTCGGCTGGAGCATCGCAGGAAGAGACGGACCGGCAGGAGAACGGGGGAACGCGCCTGGCTGAGCAGGTGCTGGACTTGTTTCGGCGCGAAACGCATTCCGTCCGCGGCACACGGCGCTTTCTCGAATCGCGCACGGAGCTCGAAGCCGAGTTTCTCGTCGCCCCTTATTCGTTCGGGGCCCGCCGGAACCTGCTCGGCATCTCGCTTCGCCTTGGCGCTTCCGGCAAACGGTACGCCGTTCCCGACATCCGGGAGTTTCTCTTGCGTTTTGAGAGGGGAGAAGCTTACCCGTTTTCCCGCCACTTTACCTATGATCCGGCCCGGCATTGCTTAACGGACGCGGACGATGCCATCGTGACGGCGCTAGCCGCAATCCGGCGCGGAGAAAAGCTGCAGCGGGAGGCCGCCGGGGCCATCTATACGGGGGAGCTGGAAGACCCCCGCACGCTGCCGGTTCCGCCTCACGCCTGGGAGGAGACGGCAGCGGGGCTTGCCGCCGGTCCGCTGGTCCGGCTGCAGGACGGCGATCACGTTCATGCCGGATTCACGATCACGGATGAAGCGCTGCCCCTTGCGTTTGAATTCGACGGGGAGGCTGAAGGCGGCTTCCGGCTCGACGTTCGCGGACTGGAGCGGATTCTTCTTCTCGAGCCGTACGGCATAGCGCTGTCGGAGGGCCGTTTCCTCCGGCTGAAGCCGGAGGCGGTCCGGCGGCTCTCCGGGCTGCAGGCCATGCTGCAAAGAAACGCAACAAGCCGGATTTTCATCGGCGCCCGGCAGATGGAGCCCTTTCTTGAACGGGTGGTACCGGAATTCATGCAGCTGGGCGAGGTGAAGGTTTCCCGCTCAGTTTCGGACCGCATCGTGCAGTCCCCTTTGCAGGCGCGAGTTTATCTGGACCGGGTCCGGGACCGGCTTTTGGCCGGCCTGGAATTTCAATACGGCGATCTCGTGATCAATCCGCTTGAAGCGGAACGGGGGAGAAGCGGGGAAAGCCGCATTCTGATCCGGGAAGGCGAGAAGGAGAGCCGTATACTGGAGCTGCTGGAGAACGCCGGGTTTGCCCGGACGGAAAGCGGCTATTTCATGCAGGACGAGGAAAGCGAATATCAGTTCCTGTACCATGCGGTGCCTCACCTCGAGAAGCTGGCGCGAATCTACGCCACCTCCGCCGTGAAGGTCCGCGTGCTTTTGAAAAATCCGCCGCCGCACATTTCCGTGAAGCTGGACGAACGGACGGACTGGCTCGCGTTCCGCTTTCATATGGAAGGCATACCGGAGGCGGAAATCCGCGACGTGATCCGGTCCCTGGCCGAAAAGCGGAAATACCACCGGCTGCGGGACGGGGCGCTGCTTCCGCTGGAGACGGAGGAGTTTCAGGAGCTTGTCCGTTTCCTGAACGAGGTAACCCTGCCGAAGGGAGGCCCGACGGACGCCGGGTTCGGGATGCACGTCGGACAGGGGCTCCATCTGCTGGACGCCAGCGACCGGGGAGGGAGAAAGCTGGTGCGGCTGGACAAGCCGATCCGGCGGATGCTGGCGCATCTGCGCAACCCCGATCACCTGGACTTTGCCGTTCCGGAGCAGCTTGCGCCCGTCTTGCGGGATTACCAGCTGTTCGGCTTTCAGTGGCTCAAGACGCTGGCGCATTACCGGTTCGGCGGGATTCTGGCCGACGACATGGGCCTGGGCAAGACGGTGCAGAGCATCGCCTACCTGGTTTCCGTGCTGCCGGACATCCGGGCGCGCAGGGAACCGGCGCTGATTGTTGCGCCCGCCTCGCTGATGTACAACTGGCGCAATGAGCTGAACCGGTTTGCGCCCGGCCTCAAGGCGGTGATCGCCGACGGAAGCAAGCCCGAGCGGGAAGCCGCGCTTCGGCAGGCGGCGGACGCCGATGCCGTCATTGTCTCTTATCCGCTTCTGCGCCGGGACATCGAGCGTTATGCCGGCATGTCCTTCCATACGCTGATTCTGGATGAAGCCCAGGCCATCAAAAACTACGCCACCCAGACTGCGCGGGCGGTCAAATCGCTTCGGGCCGGCTTCCGGTTCGCCTTGACCGGAACTCCGATCGAGAATGCGCTGGAGGAGCTGTGGTCGATCTTCGACGCGGTATTTCCCGGCCTGTATCCGAACCGGAAGGCGTTCGGCGAGCTGCCGCAAGCCGCCATCGCCAGCCGGGCCCGTCCGTTTCTGCTCCGCCGGCTGAAAAGCGACGTGCTGCAGGAGCTGCCGGAGAAAATAGAATCACTCCAGGTTTCCGAGCTGCTGCCGGAGCAAAAAAAGCTCTACGCCGCCTACCTGGCCAAGCTGAAGGCGGAAACCATGAAGCATCTGGACGACAACGACTTCGAGCAGAACCGGATCCGCATCCTGGCCGGCCTTACCCGGCTGCGCCAGCTCTGCTGCCACCCCGGCCTGTTTGTCGAAGGCTACCGCGGCGGCTCCGCCAAGCTGGAGCAGCTGCTGGAGACGATAGAGGACTGCCGCCGGTCCGGCCGGCGGATTCTGGTGTTCTCGCAATTTACGGAAATGCTCGGGCTGATCGGCCGGGAGCTGGGCGCCCGCGGCGTGCCGTTCTTTTACCTGGACGGGGGAACGAAAGTATCCGAACGGGTCGACCTGTGCACGAGGTTCAACGAAGGGGAACGCGACCTGTTCCTGATTTCCCTGAAGGCAGGGGGAACCGGCCTCAACCTGACCGGAGCGGATACGGTTGTGCTTTACGATCTTTGGTGGAATCCCGCCGTGGAACAACAAGCCGAAGACCGGGCTCATCGGATCGGACAAAAAAAAGTCGTACAGGTCATCCGGATGGTGGCGCGCGGAACGGTCGAGGAGAAAATGCACGAGCTGCAGCAAAAGAAAAAGACGCTGATCGCGGACGTGATCAAGCCCGGAGGGGAAGCGTTGTCCGCGTTGACGGAAGAGGACATTCGCGCGCTGCTGGCTGTGGAATACGTCGTTGAGCAGTAGGTAGTAGATCGATGAAAGGCGGAAACGGTATAATGGGAGACAAAAAAGGTGCGTGCGAATGAGTTATCTCCCCCAGGTCCAGTATGATAATCTCTATGAATGCTTGAACAGCTTGCACACGTTCATATGCCGCAAATCCCACCGGAAGGTTGATTTGACGGCTTCCTGGGCATCTTCGGTCCGGGCTGCGCTGGAACCTTCTTTTGCGGAGGGGCTTGACCGCATGGCCATCGACGCCGACTGGAAAGTGATTTCCCTTCTGGTTTATTTGTGTCCCGAGAAGGGAGTGGACGGATTTCTGGCTTGGATGGAACGATGTACAGCCGGAGAGTTGTATGAGCAAATTGCGGATTACAGCGGTTATTTTCCCGCACAGATGAATGAGTTTCGCGGAAAAGTCCTCGCGCTGTTCTCCCGCTGGGACAAGCAGTACTTTCGTGGCTTTGACCCGGCAGTCGCGCAAGCTCTCGGGGAGGAGGCCGACCGGAGAACCAGACAGCTTCCGGCAGAGCATCCGGCAGCTTTCGTGGAAGAAACAACCAACGGCCTGCTGTTTTCTCCACTTGACGGGTTGGAGCGCGTGCTGCTCATTCCCCAATTTCATTTTCAACCCCTTAACGTAATCTATCATTATGGAAAACTGACCGTTTGCCATTATTCCGCCCGGATTGACCTGGCCGATCCGGATTTTCTGCCCGTGTATGAGTACCGGTTGATCCGCAGCCTTGCGGAAAAGAGCAGGCTGCGGATTTTGCGGTTTCTGCACAAGCAGCCCCGGACGTTCATCGAGATTGTTCGCCATTTGGGGCTCTCAAAAGGAATCACGCACGATCATCTTTCCAAGCTGCGGAGCGCGGGAGTAATTCAAGCGCGGCTGGAGGGAGAGGCCCTAGTCGAATACGCCTTGCGGCCGCAAGCGATAAACAGGCTTCAGGGGATACTGACTGCTTACATCGAACGCAGCTGACTGTTTACAGCTTGCGCCGGACAGGAGCGGAAGAACGCTTCCGACGTTCATGTACAAAAACCTCATATGCCGATTGCTGTAAAAGCGCCGCTTATCCATACAGGAAAAGCAGGCGCTCTTTTTGCATTTGCCTGATTGCTTTGGCAGGTCGTTTTGTAGTCGAAAAAGCAAAAGGAAGTTCTGTATTTACAGAACCCAGGTTATACCATATAATAGGCATTGTTCCGACAAAACATAGTGTATTTATCGGAATAATAATTCATGCCGGAACTTCATAAGGGGGAGAGAAGAAATGAAAAAGAAAAACGCCGCCAAAGCGCTTGGTGCGATTTTGAGTTTGACCGTGGTGATGGCGGCCTGCACTAGCGGGTCGGATGCCGGAAAACCGGCGGATAGCGCAGCAGCCACGAACGGAGGAACAGCGGCCGTTTCGGAGGCAACGTCTGCTGGCGGTGTTCAGGGATTAACGGAAGCCGCAGCGGCGGCGGATCTCTCGAAGCTGCCGGACGCAGCCAAACAGCGGAATGATACGATTATTGTTGCCCTCACGGATCCGAGCGGAGCGTTTACGCCTTATTTTCATCAAAGCGGCTACGATGGAAACGTTGCTTCCCTGCTTTATGCCTCGCTTGTCACCGTTGATGATAAAGGAGTTCCGGCTCCGGGGATCGCGGAAAGCTGGGATATCTCGGACGATAATCTTACGTACACGTATCACCTCCGTCCCGATTTGAAATTCAGCGACGGAACACAGCTGACGGCGGAGGATGTAGCGTTCACCTGGACCATTTTGCACGACAAAGCATATGACGGCGATTCGCAGGTCAGCTCGCTGCATATCGCCGGAGGAGAAGCCTACAAAGCGGGTACGGCCGATGCTATATCCGGCATTAAGGTTACGGACCCCCAAACGATTTCCGTGACATTGGAGCAGCCGAATGCTACCGCCCTGGTGACGCTGGGTTCGGATGTGCTGTCCAAGGCGTACTACGGGAAGGATTACCAATTCGGCAAGCTGGACTACATCCGCGAGCTCCATGACAAACCGGTCGGCAACGGCCCCTACAAGCTGGAGAAATTCATTCCCGGCCAGGAAGTGCGGTTTGTCGCGAACGAGTTCTACTACAAGGGAAAACCCAAGACAGAGCATTTCATCTATAAAACGGCGGAAGGCGATACGTGGCAGTACATCGAAACAGGCGAAATCGATTTTGCCTCGTTCAGCGCCACGCAGGAAAACATCGACAAGCTGAAGGCGTTGGGCTTCCTGAATCTGCTGCCGTATACTCCGAGTACATACGGCTATCTGCAAGTAAATCTGGAGCACGAAGCTCTGAAGGACAAAAAGGTCCGGCAGGCCATCGCTTATGGCCTAGACCGAAAAAGCATTTATGTGGATGCCAACCAAGGAGCAGGGGCCGTTGCCAACATCCCGGCGTCTCCGATTTCCTGGTCGTATACGGAAGAGAATATAAATCCGTACGGCTATGACCCGGAGCAGGCCAAAAAGCTGCTGGACGAAGCCGGGTGGACGGCAGGCGCCGACGGAATCCGCGAAAAGGACGGAAAAAAGCTTTCTATTCATTTTCTGGGGTCCAAAAGCAAGCCAACGGATATATTCATCGCTGTGGCAACGGAAAATTTCAAGGAGCTCGGCGTGCAATTTGAACCGGAGGTATTTGCCGATTTTAATTCCCTTGTTTCAAAGGTGGAGGGCGGAGACTATGATCTGGTTTCGTTCTCCACGCCCATGC
Source organism: Gorillibacterium sp. sgz306347 (assembly GCF_059735245.1). Classification (NCBI taxonomy): domain Bacteria; kingdom Bacillati; phylum Bacillota; class Bacilli; order Caryophanales; family Paenibacillaceae; genus Gorillibacterium; species Gorillibacterium sp. sgz306347. Next base: position 52,981 of record NZ_JCAPET010000008.1, on the reverse strand, counting down.
TGACTGACCCGTCCGACGGCCTGCTGCAATTTTTGAACGGCGAGATCAAGGGCTACAACAACCCGAAATTCACGGAGCTGTACAATAAGGGACTGGCGACAACCGATATTGAAGAGCGCAAAGCCGTCTATAAGGAAATTTACCAGCTTCTGAACGAGGAATTGCCCGTTATTTTCACCAGCTACAAAAAGACGGTTTATGCATACAACGGACGGATTCAGAACTTGTCGGTAAGTCCGTTCATCGGCTTGTCCGGCAGTCTGCCGGAATGGTCGCTGGATAGCGTAAAATGAGCACCTATCTGACAAAGCGGCTGCTTTACATGCTTGCGATTCTTTTCGCGGCTTCCCTGTTGATCTTCAGCCTGTACGCACTGACGCCCGGCGACTTCATCACCGGCAACATCAAGCTGAGCCCGGAGCGAAAGGCGGAGCTGCGCGAAATTTACGGCTTGAACAAACCCCTGCTGGAGAGGTATGCCATCTGGATGAAAAATGCGCTTCAGGGCGACTTCGGGTATTCCATGGCCCAGCAAAAGCCCGTTCTGACACTTTTTCATCAATACATTTGGAATTCGTTTCTGCTGGCGGTTGTGTCGACCTTTCTGACTTGGGTTATCTCCGTGATTATCGGAGTCATTGCGGCATACAAGCAATACTCCTGGTTCGATACGCTGGTGATGGTGGCGATTTTTGCGGCAATGTCCATTCCGTCTTTCTTTATCGGGCTGTTTCTGATCAAGCTGCTCGCGGTGGACCTGAAATGGCTCCCTCCGGGAGGGATGCTGACGACCGGAAGCAATGCGACTGGATTCGCCTATGTCAAAGAAGTAATCGAGCACATGACGCTCCCCGTGATTGTCATGACGCTGCTTGGCATCGGCTCGTTAACCCGCTATTTCCGCAGCAACATGATCGATGTGATCCGGCAGGATTATATCCGGACCGCCCGGGCGAAGGGGCTGAAAGAGGGAAAGGTGCTCTACTCGCACGCGCTGCGAAACGCGCTTCTGCCCGCCATTACGCTGGTCGGGTTTGAGCTTCCTTCCTTGTTCGGCGGTTCTCTGATCATTGAGAAAATTTTCAACTGGCCTGGCATTGGCCAGTTGTATATGCAGTCTTTCACCCTGCGCGATTATCCGCTGTTAATGGGCTTTACGATGTTTATTGCCGTCTTGACGGTCATCGGCACCCTGCTGTCGGACATTTTATATCATATAGCCGATCCGCGAGTCAGGCTTTAGCAAGGAGGCCCTTATGTCAATCATTCGGGAACAGACGGCCGGCCGCCCGCAAGCACGCCGGGCGGCGGCGCCGTCGTTATGGAAACAATCGCTGAAGAAGTTGGCCCGCAACAAGCTGGCTCTGGCGGGCTTCGCCGTTGTGGCGCTGATGTTTGCGGTCTGTTTTATGGGACCGTTTTTCTCGCCGTACACCGACAACAAAATCAACATGGCGCTCATGAACAAACCGCCAAGCGCGAAGCATTGGCTGGGAACGGACGCGCTCGGACGGGACGTTCTGACCCGCGTGATGCAGGCGGGCCGAATCTCGCTCACGGTGGGAATCGCCTCTATGCTGCTGTCGGTTTTTATCGGGTCGCTGCTTGGCGCGATTGCCGGCTATTACCGCGGGATCGCGGATCAGGTTATCATGCGCGTCGCGGACCTGCTGCTGACGATCCCGAGCCTACCGCTGCTTTTTATTTTCGGTGCGCTGCTGTCCGAGTGGAAGGTTCCCACGGATTACCGGATGTACATCGTTATGCTGATGCTGAGCTTTGTCGGCTGGCCCGGGCTTGCCCGCATGGTCAGAGGCCAGCTGCTCAGTTTGCGGGAGCGGGAATTTATGCAGGCTGCAATTGTGCTTGGGTTAAGCGACCGCCGGAAAATTTTTCATCACCTGCTTCCGAATCTGGTGCCGCTGCTGATTGTCATTGCGACGCTCAACATTGGCGGAGCCATTCTGAGCGAGTCCGTTCTCAGCTTCTTCGGACTCGGCGTCATGCCGCCGACGCCCACCTGGGGCAATATGATCGACGCTGCCAACAACATGATCGATTTTCAGCAGCGGCCCTGGCTGTGGATTCCGCCCGGTTTTTCGATCTTCGCCACCGTGATCGCAATCAATCTTTTCGGCGACGGACTCCGGGATGTGCTTGATCCCAAGCAGAAAAGGCAGGTGTGACGCACAAATGGCGAATTTACTTGAAGTGCGCGGGTTAAAAACGCATTTCTCGACGGAGGAAGGCGTTGTCAAAGCGGTGGACGGCGTGGATTTTCACGTGCGTCAAGGTGAAATAGTGTGTATTGTCGGCGAATCGGGCTGCGGAAAAAGCATCACCGCCCTCTCGATCATGGGTCTGGTGGAGCAGCCCGCCGGCCGAGTAGTGGAGGGGAAAATCCGGTTCGGGGAGCGGGATTTGCTCCAAATCGGCAAGCACGAGCTTCGGACCATTCGGGGGAATGACATTGCGATGATCTTCCAGGAGCCGATGTCGTCGCTTAATCCGGTTCTGCCCGTCGGAACCCAGATCGTGGAGGTGCTCCGGGAGCACCGGAAGATGGGCAGACGGGAGGCGCGGCAGCGCGCGGTCGAGCTGATCCAGTCTGTCGGCATTCCCCGGGCCGAGCAAATCGCCGATTCTTACCCGCATGAGCTCAGCGGCGGCATGCTCCAGCGGATTATGATCGCCATCGCAATTTCCTGCAGTCCAAAGCTTTTGATCGCCGACGAGCCGACAACTGCTTTGGACGTAACCATTCAGGCGCAAATTTTGGATATGCTGCGGCAATTAAGGGACGATTCGGACATGGCGATTCTGTTAATCACGCACGATCTCGGCGTGGTGGCGGAAATGGCCGATTATGTCATTGTGATGTATGCGGGAAAAGTCGTGGAGGAAGGGGAAGTGGTGGAAATTTTCTCCCGGCCGCAGCATCCCTACACCCAGGGCCTGCTGAAATCAAAGCCGGTGATGAACCGGCGGCAGACCTCCCTGTATTCCATTCCGGGGCAAGTTCCGAACCCGCTTGAGCTCCGGCCGTCGTGCTATTTTCACGACCGCTGCGAGCACTGCATGGCCATCTGCCGGGAGAAGGAGCCGGCGCTTGAGGCGCTTGGCGAGAAGCACAAAGCGGCGTGCTGGCTGTATGGGGAGGTGGCCGCGCGTGTCTGACGCTCTGCTGGAAGCAAGCCATATCAAAACGTATTTTCCGATAAAATCCGGTCTGTTGAACCGGACGGTCGGGCATGTCAAAGCGGTGGACGACATCAGTTTGGCCATCCGGCCGGGCGAAACCTTCGGACTGGTGGGCGAGTCGGGAAGCGGAAAAAGCACCGTTGGCCGGACTCTCCTCCGGTTGACCGACAAAACCGGAGGAGAGGTTCGTTTCCAGGGCATCGACCTGTACAAGCTGCCCCCGCGGGATATGCGGACCCTTCGCCCGAAAATGCAGCTCATATTTCAGGACCCGTACAGCTCGCTTAATCCCCGTGTACGGGTTGGCGATGCGATCGGGGAAGCGGTGCTGGAGCACGGGATGTGTTCGAAAGCGGAGCTAAGGGAACGGGTGGCGGAGGTTCTGGCCCTTTGCGGCCTCTCCGCGTATCATGCGGACCGGTACCCGCACGAATTTTCCGGCGGCCAGCGCCAGCGGGTAGGCATCGCCCGCGCCCTCATTTTGAATCCGGAGCTCATTGTAGCGGATGAACCGGTTTCGGCTCTGGATGTGTCGATTCAGGCGCAGATTATCAATCTGTTTCAGCACTTACAGGAAACAAAAGGCCTGACCTACCTGTTTATATCCCACGATCTAAGCGTCGTCGAGCACCTTTGTGCCCGGATCGGCGTGATGTACCTCGGCAAGCTGGTCGAAACGGCCAGCCGTGACGAGCTGTTCAATCACCCGCTCCATCCGTACACCAAGGCGCTTCTGTCAGCGGTTCCCGTCCCCGTTCCCAAATTGAAGCGGGACCGGATTGTGCTGCGCGGGGATATCCCAAGTCCTGCAAATCCGCCGCGGGGCTGCCGCTTCCACACCCGCTGCCCATATGCGGAAGCCCGCTGCAGGGAGGAAGAGCCGGCGTTCCGGCCGCAAGGCGGCGGCCATTTTGTGGCCTGCCACCTCGTGTAGCAAATAGAGGGAAAGAAACGAAAGACCCTTCCGGGCAGCAGCCGGGAGGGTCTTTCGCCTTTATTGCGCTTCCAGGTGCAATTCCGCGACGGCATACAAGACCGCCGTTCCCGCGATTTTGACCCGGTCTCCGGCAAGCTCGCAGCGGAGCGTCCCGCCGCGTTTGGACGCCTGCCGGGCAAGCAGGCTGTTCTTGCCGAGGCGGTTCGCCCAATAAGGAATAAAATTGCAGTGGGCCGAACCGCAAACGGGGTCCTCGTTCACATTCAGCTTCGGGAAGAAGCTGCGGGATACGAAATCAAAGTCCTTGCCTCTTGCTGTAATGGAAGCGCCCAGTCCGTCCGGCAGCAGCTTCAGCTTGCCGAAATCCGGCGAAGCGCGGCGCACCGCTTCTTCGCTCTCCAGCACAAACATCAGGTCCCGGCTCAAGTAGGTTTCCGCCGGCCGGACGCCAAGCGCTTCGACCATTTGCTCGGTCAACGGATGAGGGACGGGCATCCGGGCCGGGAAATCCAGCTCAAAGAGGGACCCGCGCCGGGTGACGGTCAATTCGCCGCTCAGCGTGCGGAAGACAAACGTTTCTTCCTCCGGCGCGAAGAAGCCGGCGAGGACGAAGGCCGTGGCCAGGGTGGCATGCCCGCACAATTCGATTTCGGCTGCCGGGGTGAACCATCTCAGCCCGTAAGCGCCGCCTTCCCGTACGGCAAAGGCCGTTTCGGAAAGATTGTTTTCCGCCGCAATGCTCTGCATGAGCTCCTCCGGCAGCCAGCGTTCCGTCACGCAAACCCCGGCCGGATTTCCCTCGAACACTTTTTCCGCAAATGCATCGACCACGTAACACTTCACGGCAGCGACCTCCAGAGACTTTGATTTTGTCCCATCATAGCACAACAAGCCGCCTGCGGAAACGGCAAAGGGAATGCCTGCGCGTGTTTAAAAACAAGCGCGTTTGTCCAATAAATAGAATGTACTTGAAACCGAAATCCATCAGGAAGGTGATCGCAATGAATCAGGAACAGCTCGAACGCGTCCGCACCGGAAAAGGCTTTATCGCCGCCTTGGATCAAAGCGGCGGCAGCACGCCGAAGGCGCTGGCCCAATACGGGATCGGGGAAGACGCCTATTCGGGGGAAGACGAAATGTATGCGCTTGTGCATGAAATGAGAACACGGATCATAACCAGCCCGGCGTTTCGTTCCGAGTATATCCTGGGTGCGATTTTGTTCCAGAACACCATGGACCGGCAGATAGAAGGCCGTTACACCGCCGACTATCTGTGGGAGGAGAAGGGCGTCGTGCCTTTTCTGAAAATCGACGAAGGGTTGGCCGAAGCGGGAGAAGGAGTGCAGCTCATGAAGCCGATGCCGGAGATGGACGGCCTTCTGAAGCGGGCGGTCGGACGGAATATTTTCGGGACCAAGATGCGTTCGGTCATTCACGAAGCCAATCCGGCCGGGATCCGGAAAGCGGTGGAGCAGCAGTTTGAAATCGGGAAGCAGATTTTGTCGCATGGCCTCGTTCCGATCGTCGAGCCGGAAGTCAACATCCAGAGCAGCGGCCGGGAGCAAACGGAAAGCCTCTTGAAAGAGGAAATCCGCAGGCAGCTGTCCGCCCTGCCCGGGGACGCCAAGGTTATGCTGAAGCTTTCGATTCCGGCTGTCACTGATTTCTACCGTGATCTGATGGACGACCCGCATGTGGTCCGGGTGGTCGCCTTGTCGGGCGGCTATGGCCAAAAAGAAGCTAACGAGATGCTGGCGCAGAACCGCGGGCTGATCGCAAGCTTTTCCCGGGCTCTGGCGGAAGGCTTGTCCGCGCAGCAGTCGGACGGGGAGTTCAACGCCATGCTGTCCGATTCGATCAAAGCCATCTATGAGGCGTCCATCACCTGAATCAAGCGGATACGAAAGCACGAAAAGAGACATCCGTCCGTTAAAGCCGATCGCTGGCCGGTCGGCTTTTTTGCATGCGTCATAATGAAACCGGTTGCAGTAAAAATAGTATACTAAAGTACCTTGCAATATTAAGTACAATCGCTTATGCTGTCCATGTACTCAACATTGTTGAGTAATTAAGGTGGGGGGATTCCTTTGAACGCAGAGATGTTAAAAGGCACAATCGACCTGCTGATCCTGTCCGTGCTCGCCGGGGAAGACAATTACGGATACGAAATTTCCAAGGCGATCAAGGACCGGACGGAAGGGGCGTTCGAAATCCAGGAAGCGACGCTGTATCTTGCCTTAAAGCGTTTGGAGAAGCAAGAGGCGGTATCCGCCTACTGGGGCGATCAGAGCCATGGCGGACGGCGCAAATATTACAGCATCACGGATGCCGGGCGAAGGCTTCATGCGGGAATTGTAGCGGATTGGAAAAAGACGGCCGAGATCGTGAACCGGTTTGTTTAGCGGCAAGGAGGTGAGAACGAAGATGAACAACCTGGTGCGAAAGCTGTTTAGCCTGGAGGAGCTGCGCCATCCGCTGCTTTTGCTGGCCTCGCTTGCGGTTTGCGCCGTCGCGTTCTATATCGACGAGTCGGTCAACCCCGGGGATCAGCTCGGCATATCCATCGCTTATTACGCCTCCTTTACGTTAGCGGCTTTTTGGGGCGCGGCGAATTACATAACCCATCTCCGCATGAACGCGCTGTACCGGAAGCAGAACGATATCCCGGCGTACATCGCCCAACTGGCCATGAGCAGGGAAGACAAGACGGAGCTGCAAAATTACCTGGAGGATTTTGCTGCCGACCTGGAGCGAAACGGAAAATCCAGGGAAGAAGCGGCAAGCGAAGCCGTCAACCAGTTCCGGGTCAAGGAATTTTTGTCGATTTCCAAGCATACGAAGCCGTTCGAGTCGCATGGCCACCATTATTTAATCGGGTACGGTCTTATGATGCTTGCGGCTGCTGCTTTGTTGACGCTGCTGTATGGAACCGAGCCGTTTGCGCTTTCCGTGCTCATCCCGCAAACGATGCTGCTGGTTTACGGCGCGGCCTTTATTGCCTTGTTCTTTCTTTACCGGCTTCTGAATTGGTTTTTGTACCGCAAGGTTACGGGATTTTTCAGTTAAAAACGACATGAGGAGCGAACGAAATGGAACAATGGATTACGGAATTTATGGAAGCATACGGGTATTTCGGCATTTTTCTATTGATCGCGCTTGAAAATTTGTTTCCTCCGATTCCTTCGGAAGTGATTTTAACCTTCGGCGGATTTATGACCACCACGACGAATTTGACGACGACCGGCGTCGTGATCGCCTCCACCATTGGCTCGATTGCCGGCGCGGTTTGCCTCTACGGGGTCGGACGGTTCTTCTCTGCGCAGCGCCTGGAAGGGATCATCGTCCGGTACGGCAAAGTGCTGCGGCTGAAGCCGGAGGACATTCGGAAAGCGAACGCCTGGTTTGGCAAGCACGGGACCTGGGCCGTTTTTCTCGGCCGCCTGGTGCCCTTGATCCGCAGCCTGATTTCCATACCCGCCGGGAGCGCGGGCATGCGTTTCCCTTTGTTTTTGCTGCTGACCACCATCGGCTCCTTGATCTGGAACACTGTGCTTGTCCTGGTCGGAGCGGCCGTAGGCGCTTCCTGGGATACGATTACGGAATACATGGACGTCTATTCCAACGTGGTTTATGTACTGCTGGCGCTTGGCATTATTGCGGTTGTCTTCCTCTACGTGCGGAAACGGGTGCGGAATCGTTCCTGATTACGTGCGAAAAGCCGCCCGCCCGGGCGGCTTCCGGTTACGGCATCCGGGCGGCCGACTCTCCCGGGCGGTAATGAAACGCGGGAGAGGGGGCAGGGCTTTTTCCCGTCCGCTGTTCCGGAACCGCATAGGCTACAAACGCTGCGATGCCCTGGAACTGCCGGAGCAGGCGGTCGTTCAGCTTTGCCAATACGACCTGAAACGCCTGCTCCACTTTTTCGATCCGGTTGGTTTCCAGCTCCTTCAACAGCTGTTTCATGCTTTCAATGAAGAAGACCGTCTTCCGCAAGCTGCTGACGACGATGATTTTCCGCAGCTCGGCCCGCGTATAAATCCGGTAGCCGTTGGCCGGATTCCGCTCCGAAGCAATCAATTCCTCCTGCTCCCAATGGCGGATGGCGGACGGATTCACACCGGCCAGCCTCGCCGCTTCCCCGATTGTCATCCTTTCCTTCACCGTCCGGCCCCCGTAGCGGGAAAAATCCGTATGCCGGATGAGCGAAAGCACCTCCTCCACGCGCTGTTTTTCCATTTGCAGCTGATAATGCTCCCGATTGAGCAGCCACATGGCTTCTTCTCTGCTGCCGTGCTTCATTTTTTGCATGGCCTCGTACACATTCGGAAATTCATACCCCCGAAGCAGAGCGCGGATGGCGTGAAAAGCCAAGGCGTGCAGGTCCGTGTAGCTCCTGCGGTTGCTTTCCGTGCGCGGCACCTCCGGAATCAAATCCATTTCCTCGTATCGGCGCAGGGTGGTTGTGCTCACCCCGAGCTCTTCCGCCAGCTGTTTCGGCGTATACCCCAATTCGGCCGCAGCTCCTTTCCTGCTTCAAGCAAAACCTTCAAGCTCCACAACAACATTTAACGGGATTATTCGCCGTCTGGCAAGAGGCGAGAGAGCCGAAAGCGAAAGATTGCGTCAATGTTGTACGATACGGGTATCACGAGGCCGCAACCAAGACAAATGCGCGGCTGAAGCCAGGAGGGATCGCCTTGACCGCCATTCTTATCGAAGGGGCCCGCGAGGGCAACCTGAAAAACATTTCGCTCCGTATCCCCAGAAACAAGCTGGTGGTGTTCACCGGTTTATCGGGCTCCGGCAAATCGACGCTTGCGAACGACGTTCTCTTTTCGGAATGCCAGCGGCAGTATCTGGAGGCCATCGGGCTGCAGGGCATCCGCAAGCCCGAGGTCGATTCGGTCCGGCACGTATCGCCGGCCATCCGGATCACACAAACGGACCATAACCGCAATCCGCGCTCCACCGTCGGAACCGTGACCGATATTTACACCGATTTGCGGATGGTGTACGAGAAGCTGGCCCGCAGAGCCTGCCCCAATTGCGGGCAAACGGTGTCCGCCGCGGAATGCCGGGAGGAGACGGAGAAAACAAACGGCGAGTTCCGGGTCTATATGCACTGCAGCCGCTGCGGGCACCGGATGGACAAACTGACCCGCACGCATTATTCGTACAATACGAAGGAAGGCGCCTGCCCCGAGTGCCAGGGGCTCGGAAAGGTCATGACAGTCGACAAGAGCCGCTGCGTCGACGAATCGCTGTCCCTGGAGGATGGAGCGGTCGCATATTGGGAGCACAAATACAAGGATTATCAAATCGAAGTGCTGTATCAGGCTTTTCGGCACTACGGCCTGCCGGTTGAACCGCAAGTTCCCGTCTCCCGGTTCAGCGAGGCGCAGAAAACAATCCTGTACCACGGCACTGCAAGCGAAAAGTTAACGCAGGCGTTCCCCGGCCGGAAGCCGCCCAAAACGGCGGCTGACGGCAAATTCGAGGGGGTGGTGACGACGCTTTGGCGCCGGCTGGCCGAAAAAGGCGGGGCGGGCAAAGACGCGGACCGGTACTTTTCTTCTATCGAGTGTCCCGGCTGCCGGGGGGAGCGGTTGAATGCGATCAGCCGAAGCGCCGAAGTGGCGGGAACCCGTCTGCCGGAGCTTGGAGCGCTGCCGCTGGAAAGGCTGCATGACTGGATCGAAAACGCGGATCGGACGGCAGTCGAAATGGAGCGGCGGCTCACGGAAATGTACCTGCTTGATCTGAAGACCAAAGTGCAGCGGCTCATTCGCGTGGGGCTCGGGTATTTGAGCATCGACCGCCAAACCGTTACGCTATCCGGCGGGGAATGGCAGCGGATCAAGTTGTCCGCCAGCCTGGATTCGGAATTGACCGGCGTCATCTACATTCTGGACGAGCCTACGGTCGGCCTTCATCCGAAGGATACGGAAGGCGTGGTCCACGTGCTGAAGCGGCTGCGGGATGGAGGCAATACGGTCCTTGTGATCGAACACGACACCGAGGTGATGGAGGCGGCGGATGTCATGGTAGACATTGGCCCGGGAGCGGGAAAAGAAGGGGGCCGGATCGTCGCAACCGGAACGCTGGATGAGCTCATGGAGCGGCCGGATTCCGTTACCGGCGGCTATTTTCGGGAGCGCAGCCGGGCTGTTCGCCGAGCCCCCCGGCCGGGTAACGGCCGAACGATTACGGTAGCCGGCGCAGCCTTGAACAACCTCAAGAATGTCCATGCGGAGCTGCCGGCCGGCTGCCTGATCGCCGTAACGGGCGTGTCCGGTTCAGGAAAATCAACGCTTGTCTTTGATGTGCTGGGGCAGGCGGCCGGGAATCGCCCGCCTGCAGGCAGCCGCGTTGCCGGGCTGGAGCAATTCGGCCGGGTGGTCACGGTGGAGCAAGCACCCGCTCAACGCATGAAGCGATCCAACGTCGCCACGTTCGCGGATTTGTATACCGGCATTCGCAGTCTTTACGGCAGGCTGGACAGCGCCCGGGAAAAGGGGCTGGATCCCAGTCATTTTTCCTTTAACACCAAGGGCGGCCGCTGCGAAAATTGCGAAGGGCTCGGTTATGTGGTCAACAGCCTGCTGTTTTTTGAAGACCAGGAGGTGGTGTGTCCGGTTTGCGGCGGAAACCAGTTCCAGGACGAGGTGCTGGCGGTGATGTACAAGGGGCATTCAATCAAAGACATGTTGCGTCTGCCGGTGGAGGAAGCGGTTCGCGTTTTGGAGGGGCACCCCAAGCTGGTTAAAGGGCTTCGGCTGCTCCAGGAGGCGGGGCTCGGTTACCTGGAGCTGGGGCAGCCGCTGACCACGCTTTCGGGCGGAGAAGCGCAGCGTCTGAAGCTGGCAAGGGAGCTGAACGGACAATCGGACGGGCGGAACCTGTTCCTGATGGACGAACCGACGACCGGGCTTCATCCGATTGACGTCGAGAACTTTCTTCGTCTGCTGAACCGCATGGTCGACGCGGGGCATACGGTAATCGTGGTGGAGCATAACCAGCAGGTCATCGAAGCTTCGGACTGGGTGCTTGACCTCGGGCCGGAGGGTGGCGACCGTGGCGGGGAGGTTGTGTTTGCAGGCACGCCGGCGGAGCTCCTGGCTCGCGGCCGTTCGGCGACGGCCGAGCATATGCGCCGCTACTCGCTTTAACGGGTACAGCGAAACCAATCGCCGAGGCGAAGAACAAAAGGCCGGCAAGGCAGGCTCCCATTTCAAAGGGGAGGCTGTCTCGGCCGCTTTTTTTGCGCATCTGGTGAAAGAAGTGGTAGTTTAAGAAGAGAAAGCCGCCTAACCGAGGAGATGACGACGGATGAACGAAGAGAGGAATGCCGACCGGCAGCTGTCGCTCAAGCTGTTTGTTGTATTGTCCAAAGCCTACAAAACGGTCATGGAGCGGGCGACAAAGGACATGAAGAAGCACGGCTTGTCCGCGTCCGAGTTTATGGTCCTGGAAGCAATCTACACGAAGCGCCGCATCCCGCTGCAGCAAATCGGGGACAAAATTCTGATTACCAGCGGAAGCATTACGTACAACATCGACAAGCTGGAGCAAAAGGGCCTGATCAAACGGGTGCCGAGTGCGGAGGACCGGCGCATCACGTACGCGGAGCTTACGGAAGAGGGCGACGGTTTTTTTGGCGGCATTTTCCCGCAGCACGCGGAATACTTGCAGGGGATTTTATCCACCTTAAAGGAAGAAGAAAAGGTACAGGCGATTGAGCTGTTGAAGAAGCTCGGAAAAGGCGCGGCGGGCACGCCGGGGGATTAAACAACTTATTTATTTATAGTTACTTTAAAAGTGTTGACAAATCCTTTCGGATCAATTATCTTTAATTTAAGATATTTAATTTAGTTGTTTCTACTACATGCGATTGGGGTGGAGGAAAATGACCATGCAAACGTCGGGTATTCATCACATTACGGCCTTTGCCAGAGATCCGCAGCGAAACGTTGATTTCTATGCCGGCATTCTCGGCCTGCGGCTCGTCAAGCGCACCATAAACTTCGATGCGCCGGAAGTGTATCACTTGTATTTTGGCGACAAGGCGGGAAATCCCGGAACGATCATCACGTTCTTTCCGTGGCCCGGCTCCCGCAAGGGACGGATCGGCGGCGGCCAAGTGGGCGTCACCACCTACGTCGTTCCGCCGGGTGCGCTTGGCTTTTGGGAAGACCGGCTGAATAGCTTCGGCGTTTCCTTCACCAAGGAAACCCGGTTCTCCGAGGACTATCTGCATTTTTCGGACCACGAAGGTCTGCGGCTGGAAATCGTGGAGCGGGCGGAAGGACCGGACAGCGAGTGGGCGTTCGGCGGCGTTCCGGCCGACAAGGCGATCAAAGGGTTTGGCGGAGCAGTCCTCTACAGCGTAAACGCGAAGCAAACGATGCAGGTTCTGGAGCATACATTGGGCATGAAAAAAGTCGGCGAGGACCGGGGGCACGCGCGGTTTCAAACGACTGCGGCCATCGCGAATCTGATTGACGTTCGAACCGCGGATATGGAGTGGGGAACCGGAGGAGCCGGCACGGTGCATCATATCGCCTGGCGGGCAAAGGATTTCGAGGAGCACGCCAGGTGGCAGGCGGAGGTTCAGGCTTCCGGCTATCAGCCAACCCAAATCATCGACCGGCAGTATTTCAACGCGATTTATTTTCGGGAATCGGGCGGAATCCTCTTTGAAATCGCAACGGACCCGCCGGGATTTGCCAACGACGAGCCGGCGGAAGCGCTTGGGGAAAAGCTGATGCTGCCCTCCTGGTACGAGCCGCATCGCGCCGAGATCGAAGCCAATCTGCTGCCGATCGAAGTACGGGTGCCGGAGGTGAAGAAAGGATGAAGCATCTCTTTGAGCAGGGAAAATCGCCGGACGCCCCTACCCTGGTGCTGCTTCATGGCACGGGAGGAACGGAACGGGATTTGCTCCCGCTGGCGGACCGGATTGCTCCGAATGCCGCGAGGCTGAGCATTCGCGGCAATGTGTCGGAGAACGGGATGCCCCGGTTCTTCCGCCGTCTGGCGGAAGGTGTCTTTGATGAAGAAGACTTGAAGTACCGGACGAAGGAGCTTTATGATTTTCTCGGTCAGGCCGCTGCGGAATACGGCCTGGACCGCGGCAACTTCGTGGCGGTCGGCTACTCCAACGGCGCCAACATCGCAGGAAGCCTTCTATTCCATTATCGGGATGCTTTCCGCGGCGCGATCCTTCATCATCCCATGGTTCCGTTACGGTCCGTCGAGCTTCCGGATTTGTCCGGGGTGCCGGTTTTTATCGCCGCCGGAACCAACGACCGGATCTGCCCTCCGGCCGAAACGGAAGAGCTGGAGCGGCTGCTGGCCGGGGCGGGCGCCGGGGTCTCGGTGCACTGGGAAAGCTATGGGCACCAGTTGACCCCGACCGAAGCGGATGCCGCGGTAAGCTGGTACCAAGGGCATTTTGCAGGGTAATGAGCCGACAGAGCGGGAGGGAAACCGATGATTTCGATTGATCCGGCCGCGCAAAGCGAAAGAGACAACTACAAGCTTTTGATCGGCGGCATCATCCCGCGTCCGATCGCCTTTGTGACGACGCTTTCGGAGCAAGGGGTTTTAAACGGCGCGCCGTTCAGCTACTTTTCCATCGTCTCCAGCGCGCCGCCGCTGTTGTCCATCTCGGTGCAGCGGGCAAACGGTGTCCAAAAGGATACCGCGCGCAATGCTATTGCATCCGGCGAGCTCGTCGTTCATGCGGTGGATGAAGCCAATGTGGAAAAGATCAATCAAACCGCGGCGAGCTTGCCTTCCGGCGAAAGCGAAATTGTCCTGGCGGGCCTCAGCCCGGTCGCAAGCGAATGTGTCCGGGTTCCGGGGATTGCCGAATGCAGGCTTCGGATGGAATGCGTGCTGGAGCGCGCCATCGAGCTTGGCGGGGCGGAAGCCCCGGCCTGCGATCTGCTGATCGTCCGGGTGGTCCGGTTCGTAATCGACGAAACGCTTTTGCGGAACGGACGGATCGACGCCGGAAAGCTCGCGCCCGTCAGCCGGATGGCCGGCAACTTCTATTCGGCGCTTGGCCGAATGTTTGAACTGGAGCGCCCTAAATAAAGGAGTCTCGAAAGCCGTCCCTCTCAACCGGGACGGTTTTTTGCTGTTCCAACCCAGGCAAAGCGCATGAACGGTGGAAAAGTGCCCTTTTTCTCGCATCCGAGGACGCCCGGTTTGTCAACGGGGCTGTGATCGCGGCGGACGGCGGCTGGACGGCGTATTAATCTTCGGCATCCGCAGCCTGCAGGAGGTTGCGGATGTTTTTTCGATAGATCAAAATATTTTGATGAAGTATTGATTTGAAACAATCAGAGGATTACAATCAATATATCAAATCTTTTTGATTAAAGGACGGAGACGGAAATGACGGCACTTGATCAGAGGCTTTTGCGGGAAATAACGGACAACAACCTGAGCCGGGAGCTTTTTGAAGGGCGCTTCGGGTTGGAAAAGGAAAATGTGAGGGTAGACCGCGCCGGCAAACTGGCTCTGACCCCGCATCCGGCTGCGTTCGGCAGCCGAAAGGAAAACCGTTATATTCAGACCGATTTCTCGGAAAGCCAGATTGAGCTGATCACCCCCGCGTTTGACACCTTGGAAGAGACGTATCGGTTTATGGAGGCGCTGCATGACATCGTATCCATGGAACTAAAGGATGAGTACCTGTGGCCCAGCAGCAATCCGCCGAGCTTGCCGGACGAACGGGAAATTCCCGTTGCGAAGCTGGAGGACCCGGCGGAGGAAACCTACCGGAACCGGCTGGCCGATAAATATGGCCGGAAAAGACAGCTGCTGAGCGGCGTTCATTTCAATTTTTCCTTTCAGGAGCGGTTTTTAAAAAATTGGCATTCGTCCGCGAACCGGGAGGAACCGTACAAAGCCTTCAAAAATGCCGTTTATATGAAGGTGGCCCGCAATCTGATGCGGCACCGCTGGCTGCTTGTCTATTTGACCGGCGCCAGTCCGGTTTTCGATAAAAGCTACATGGAGCAGTGCGTGGCAACGGGCGTATCCCATGACCAAAAGAGCTACACTTTCCCGAACATGAACTCGCTGCGCAACAGTGTGTGCGGCTACCGGAATGCAAAGCCGCTTTTTGTCTCTTACGATACCCTTGAGGATCACGTTGCCGATCTGAACCGGCTGGTGCAGGCCGAAGAGCTGTGGAGCGCTAAAGAATTTTACAGCCCGGTGCGGCTGAAATCCGCGAAAGGGCCGGACCCTTTGCAGCAGCTTGCCTATCATGGCGCCGATTATCTGGAACTGCGGCTTCTGGATTTGAACCCGCTGTACAAAACCGGAATCAGCCTGGAAACCATGAAAGTGGTTCATCTGTTTCTTTTGTTTATGCTGCTTAAAGAGGATGAGCCTTTTGACGGAGACGATCAGCTTCTTGCGCATTTGAATCAGGACCGGATGATTGCGGAAGGCATCGAGGGCGAGCTATTGGACCGTGAAAACCGCCGCCTTCCGATGAAGCCGGCCGCTCTCGCAATCCTGGGCGGGATGAAGGAAATGGTGGAGCGGTTTGCTCCCGTTAACTCCGGGCTCCGAAGTCTCCTGAACGGAGAAGAAGAGAAAATCCGCCGGCCGGAAAAAAGTTACGCTTCGCTTCTAAAGTCAGGTATTCAGAAGTCCTCCTTTTTGTCGTATCATTTAGACAAAGCCAAGCAGTACGCAAACGAGAGCCGCCAAACGGGGTTCCGTTTCGCCGGTTATGAGGATCTGGAATTATCGACTCAATTGCTCTTGAAGGCTGCCGTCAAACGCGGCATCGCTTTTGAACTGGTGGACCGCGAGGACAATTTTGTCCGGCTGGCGAAAGGAGACCGTCAGGAATATGTGAAGCAGGCGACCAAAACCTCCTTGGACTCCTACAGCACGGTGCTGATTATGGAAAACAAGAGGGTGACGAAAGACGTCCTGCGGCGGAAAGGAATCCGTGTGCCGAACGGCGAGGCCTTCGGAACGCTGGAGGAAGCGGCCGCCAGCTATCCCGCTTATCGCGGCCAAGCGGTTGTGATCAAGCCGAAGTCAACAAATTTCGGGCTCGGCATTACGATTTTTGACCGCGCGTTTACAGAAGAGGATTACAAACGGGCGTTTGAACTGGCCTTTGCTCATGACCGGACCGTTCTTCTGGAGGAATTCCTTCCCGGGAAAGAATACCGCTTCCTTGTCATGGGAGACGAGGTAGCTGGCGTGCTCCATCGTGTTCCCGCCAATGTGGCAGGAGACGGGCTGCACACGATTGAACAGCTGGTCCATGAAAAAAACAAGGACCCGCTGCGGGGGAAGGGCTATAAAACCCCTTTGGAAAAGCTTCAGCTGGGTGAAGCCGAGGAGCTGTTTCTAAAAACTCATTCTTACACCCGGCATGACGTACCGCCTGCCGGAAAGATCGTTTATCTGCGGGAAAATTCCAATATCAGCACGGGCGGCGACAGCATCGATATGACGGATGTTATTCCGGACAGCTACAAAAAAGCGGCCGTAGCCTCCGCCAAAGCCGCCGGCGCAGTCATTTGCGGCGTCGACATGATGATTGAGGACTACCGCAACGAAGCCAACGCGGTGAATTTCGGCATCATTGAGCTGAATTTTAATCCGGCGATCCATATTCACAGCTACCCGTACAAAGGAAAAAACCGGCGAGCGGAGGAGAAGGTGCTCGATCTCTTGTTTGGACCGGTAAAGGGGAGAGAGGATCATGAAAATCGAGATTCCCGTGAAACGTGCCGTCCCGGAAAAGACGGTTGATTTTGCAGCATACGAGAAAAAGTTCAAAGCGCTGGCTGATCGAAAAAGGCTTCAAATCATGAATGAGCTCTGCCGCAAAAGAGAGATTTGCGTCTGCGAGCTCTGCGACATCGTGGAAATGCAGCAATCGAAGCTTTCGTATCACCTGAAAATTTTGCTGGACGCCAATCTGATCCGGAAGGAAACTAGGGGAACATGGAGCTACTACACGCTGAACCAGGAAGAAATCAATCACTTGCTTTCGCCGGCTCTTTGCTGCATTTTTCGAAACGAGGAGCCTTCTCCCGGCGAGTGTTGTTCAAAATGACAAGAACCGCAGGGAGCATTCGATGTATAATAAAACCGTGACAGCAGCTTATTACAATGCGAATCAGGGGGAACGGCTACCAATGGCATCCGAACAAACGAAAACAAGTACAGCATCCACAGCACAAAAGGAAGGAGAAACGGGCGGCTTGCAGTCTTTCAGCGCCACGAAGGATCGCGTCAAACCGCTTGGGCGCACCTGGTATGAAAACGATACGCTGTGGCTTGCTTTATCCGGCGGGGGAGCGGAGTTTACCTTTCACGGCAAACGGGCGGAGATCGTCCTTCAGGGAGACCAAAACGCTTCCCAAGGCACCGGCGATCTGGCGCGAATCGGCATTTTTGTCAACGGCGCTCGCGTTGTCGACGAGCAGCTCAACGCTCCTTTGAAAGCGTTTACGGTATTCGAAAGCGAAACGCCGCAGGAGGTAACGGTCCGGATTGTAAAGCTGTCGGAGGCGCCCATGTCGACGGCGGGAATTCGTGAAATTCGCGCCGATGCTCCGGAGGGGATCAAGCCGGCCCCGGCCAAAGCGCACCGGATCGAATTTATCGGCGATTCCATCACCGCCGGTTACGGGGTCGACGCCGAGGACGAAACGCATTCGTTTTCCACTGCCACCGAGGACGTGACCAAAACCTATGCCTACAAAACCGCGCAAGCGCTTCAGGCGGACTACAGCATCGTGGCCTACAGCGGCTACGGCATTCTTTCCGGCTATACGGAATCGGACCAGAAATCCGCCGACCAGCTTGTCCCCACTTATTATGAAAAAGTAGGGCGTTCCGTCGGACGTTTTGACGGTACGGTGGAGGCTCAGTCGCTTGCCTGGGATTTTTCTTCTTTTGTACCGGATCTGATCATCGTGAATCTGGGAACAAATGACGATACATACACCAAAGACGATGCGGACAAACAGGAAGCGTATGCGAGAGCGTATACCGCCTTCCTCAAGCAAATCAGAAGCCGGAATGCCGGGGCGACGATTCTTTGCACCCTCGGAATAATGACAGACCGGCTGTATCCTCTGGTGGAAAAAGCGGCGGCCGATTACAAGGCGGAAACGGGAGACGCCAACCTTGCGTCGATGAAATTTGAGGTACACTCCGCTTCCGACGGGTACGGGGCGGACTGGCATCCGTCCGAATTCACCCAGACCAAGGCCGCGGAAAAACTGACGGCTGAAATCAAGAAGCTCATGAACTGGTAAAAAGGAGACGGGACTATGGGGAAAGCAGGGGGACGGCGGCACGCGATTTTAATGGTTTGTCTTGGCATGATGATGGGAGGGAATCCGATTCAGCCGGCTTCCGCGACCGCAGCCGAAGCGGCGGGCGGCCTGCAGGCGCAGGTGGAGGCGATGCAGCCGGGCTGGAACCTGGGCAACACGCTCGAGGCAAGCGGATCGGAAACCTCCTGGGGCAATCCGGCTGTAACCAGGGAACTGATCCAAGCGATCAAGCAGCAAGGGTACCGCAGCATCCGGATTCCGGTTACGTGGAACCATCGGCTGGGAGAAGCTCCGGCTTACAAGGTTCAGGAGGAATTCATGAGCCGGGTTCAGGAGGTGGTGGACTGGTCGCTCGACGAGGGGCTGGCGGTCATCATCAATCTTCATCACGATTCCCACTGGATGCTGAACATGGAAGCCGAGCGCGATACGGTGATGACGAAATATAATGCCGTCTGGCGTCAGGTCGCGGCTCATTTCAGGGATTATCCGAATACGCTGCTGTTCGAAGGGATCAATGAACCGCGCTTTTCCGAGGATTGGAACAAGGACGAGCCGGTCTATTTTGAAATGGTGGAGGAACTGAACACATCGTTTCACCGGATCGTCCGGGAAAGCGGTGGGGGGAACCGGACACGGCCGCTCGTTCTCTCCTCGATTACCTCGAGTCATACCCAGGCCCGGCTCGACGAGCTGCACCAAACGTTCCAAAAGCTGAACGACCCGAATCTGATCGCAACCATTCACTATTACGGCTTTTATCCGTTCAGTGTCAACATGGGCGGATCAACGACGTTTGACGAAACGGCAAGACAAGACGTGCAGGATGCCTTCGACCGCGCCTACAACACCTTTGTCGCACGCGGGATTCCGGTTATCATCGGCGAATTCGGTCTCTTGGGCTTTGACAAATACGTAGAGACCATCCAGCACGGGGAAGTTCTGAAATACCTCGAGTATCTTGCTTATTACGCGCGCGAGAAAAAGTTGACGACCATGCTGTGGGACAACGGGCAGCATTTCGACCGCAACGCCTTCACCTGGAAAAATCCCGATTTCTATGCCGTCATGAAGGCGGGGCTTACCGGACGTTCCTCCACCGCCGCTTCCGACTCCATCTATATTCGGCAGGGGGAAGAGCTTTCAGATGCGACGCTTCGGATGAACCTGAACGGCAATACGCTGACTGCGATCAAGGCCGGAAACCGCGAGCTTGCAGCCGGTACCGACTATGAGCTGGAAGACGAGCGGCTGACATTAAAAGCCGGCCTGCTGCGCACCCTGCTTACAGAAGAGTCAGGTGAATTTGCAACGCTGACCTGCTCCTTTTCCGCAGGCGCGGACTGGAAGCTTCATCTCTACCCGTACCAAAAGCCGGTGACGCGAAGCGCCGAAGGAACGCGCGAGCTTTTTGTCATCCCGGTCCGGTTTAACGGCGACCGGCTGGCCGCGCTGGAGGCGGTATATGAAGGAGGAGGCAATGCGGGACCGGATGAATGGACCCCGTTCAAGGAATACGGGAAAGCGTTCGAGCCGGATGAAGAAAACAATCTGGTGCAGCTGTCAAGCGCCTTCTTCGAGCAGGTGAAGGACGGTGCCGTACAGCTGAGGCTGCATTTCCGGAGCGGAGAAGTCCTTGCTTACAAACTGTCCGTCAGCGGCGACCAGGTTCTGGGCATCTCGCCGGATCGCGAAGCGGCAGGACAGGAACCCGATGCACCATCCTCCACCGGTACCCCCGCGCCGAATGCGTCGCCTTCTACGGAGCCTGCCGAACAGCCGGCAGAAGGGAGTAATCCCGACTCCACGCTTTATCTTCTGGGCGGCGGCGCTGTGCTGCTGCTTGCGGCGCTTGCGATTGGCGCCCGGACGGCCGGCCGAAAAAACCGGAGGCCGCCTATTTGAAATTGTAAGAAGAGAAGACGCTTCCGTCCGGTACGGAGCGTCTTTTCTGTCTACGATGCATTATTTGATCAGGAAGGAACGAGTGCGTTCCGGCAAAGTAACTTTTTTTATTGAGTTTTCTGAAGCGAATTTGCTACATTCTATGAAAAGCCTATTACCAAAAGGAGCAAAAATGAGCAACTGGCACAGAATCCTGTGGATTGACGGAAAGGTTCGGGCTTCGGCATACCCCAACAGCCGATTGATCGCCGAGCAGTTCGGCATTTCCCAGCGGCAGGCGGCCCGCGATATCGAGTATTTGAGGGATTCGCTGGGCGCCCCGCTCGCCTATTGCCGGCGGCGGAACGGCTATTTTTATACTGCGAATACTTTTGCGCTGCCGGCCATGCTGCTGACCGATTCCCAAGCCCGCAGCTTAACCTATCTGTCCTACCGTTACGAAAAAACGGGCGGCCCCGAGGGACGTGAGCTGGCCGAGCTGTTTCAGCGGCTGACCATGCCCGGATCATCCAGCAAAGAATCGGGGAACGCCGCTCTCGTTCCGGAGCAGAGCAGTCTGTCCGTGCACAGCCTGAATCAGGGAGAGACGGACAAATTTGATGTGTTGCACCGGGCGGTTCGGCTTCAGATCAAGGTGCGCATGGATTACAGTGCTGACGGCCGGATGGAGCAGATGGAGCATTTTGCTCCCATGCAGCTGTTTCCCTACGATTCCGAGAACTGCGTGCTGGGCTTTGACGAGACTGCCGGATGCATCCGGCTGCTGTTTTTGCGCTCCATTACCAGGGTTCAGCTGAGAGGGGAGCGGTACGCCATCTCCCCTTTGGTCGGAGCCGGCGAAGTGGTACCCGTTGCGGCAGAGGAACCTTACTCGGCTGTTCTTTATCTAGCCGTTCCGGAATATGTGCCTCTGCTCCGGCACCGGTATGAGCGGCTGGATGGCCGCCGCTTCCGGATTTTCTTCCGCAACGCGGAGAGTCTTGGCTCCGTTCTGCTCGGCTGTCCGTGCGAATATCGGATCGAACGGCCGGGGTGGCTCCGGAACATGATGCAAAACCGGCTGCTGCATATGCAAGCGTCCCTGCAGGCAAAGGGGCAGCCATGACATTATATGGCGTGGTCGCATGCTAGGATAGGGGTGCAGGAGATGCCCAGGCCGCTGTGGTTCCCGGAGCGTTAGTGTTTACGCTGGACCGGCTTCCGTTTGGAAGCTCCTGCCGACTAACCAAAGGAGCGTGTAGAAGGATGAGCGTTGTGCTGAACCAACTGAAGTACAGAAACTTTTGGGTGACCCGGCTGGGGGCGCTGAAGGCGTGTATGGAATTTCTGGGCAAAACCGATTCGGACGCCTGGCTATTTGGAGCGACTGGCCATGCCCTTATCCTGAATATGGCGCCGGATGGCTGCAGCTCGGGCCCCACGGCGTGGAACTGCGAGATGATCACCAATCTCGCCCACAACCTGGGAGTTAGCGTGAATGTGGTCAACGGCTGGCGAACGGAGCACGATTTTGCCCTCAAGCAGAAAATTGCTTGGGAGAACACCAAGCGGGCGCTGGACAAAGGGCTTCCCTGCTACGGCTGGGAGCTGGGCATCCCCGAATTTTACACCATTTGCGGCTACAATGAGCAGGGATACCTTTATAAAGGGATCGGCACGCCTACCCTGCAATTTTCGGCAGACCTGGATGTGTGGGATGAAGTGGCGCGGGGCGAAGCGGGGGAGCGTCTCCGGAAGGCTTTCGCCGCACAAGGAATCGCGCTGGACGGCAAAGTCTCGTTTGCGCCCGGCGGCTATGGGGATGTCGTTATTCGCTGCGAGGGGATCGAGGGAGAATTCTGCGCCTTTCCCATGGATGGGCGCGTTCAGATTCACGACGACTATTCCCGCCACAGCGAGGGGTACAAGCCTTGGGAGGAGCTGGGGAATTCCTCTGTTGGCTGGCTTCATGCCGGCTGGCTGGAAACGGGTGCTGCGTCGGACGATTTCACTGCCGTTCTGGAAGCGCTGGAGTTTGCCGTGGAGTTTGCCGGGAATCCGGCCAAATGGATTGCGCCGGGCTACAAATCCGGTCTGGCCGGCTATGACAACTGGCTGCATGCCGTGGAGCACGCGCCGGAGGAGGCCGATCCCGACGGGCTGTCGTACAACGGGGAGGTATGGGCGGAATGCCGCCGCTATGCGGGGCTGTTCCTGGACGAAGCCTCGGATCGGATCGGCGGCGAGGCGGGCGCCCTCCTGCGGAAGGCGGCTGGCCCTTACAAGGAAGTGGCGTCCAGTCTGGCCCGATACCGGGAAGTGCTCCCCTTTTTCGGACGGACGCCAGCTATGCCGGAGGAAACCCGGCGGGAGCTGCTCGACGTGCTGAAAGCGGCCCGGAACGCCGAAGAATCGGGACTGGCAGCGCTGACGGCCGCTTACCGCGCGATGGAGCATAACAAGCTTTCGATCTAGCGGGAGCCAGCCGTAAGGAATACAATCAGAAGCCACCTGCGGGTGGCTTTTTTGTTTATTTTTGTTATCCGTAAAATTTACAATATTTTCACCCCGGCTTTGCATTTATTTAACACAGGGCTACTAAACTGATTCTGGAAAGACAACTCAACGTACAGGAGGCTTAACATGCACAAAAGACCGGTTAAAGCTGCGATGCTGGCAGCAACGCTAATCGCCGCCACTCTGGGAGGCGGCACTCTTCAGGCCCAAGAAAATGCTCCGGGAAATACGGCGATCAAAAATGTTATCATCCTTATTCCCGACGGTATGGCGAATGATGCGACGGCGCTGGCCAGATGGTACAAAGGCTCCGCTTTGACGCTTGACCAAATGGCCAGCGGAATGGTTCGCACGCATTCCGCGGATGCTCCGATTGCCGACTCGGCTCCGGCGGGTACCGCCTTCGCCACCGGTCATAAATCGCACACGGGTTTTGTGGGCGTTCTTCCGGATAAAGCCACCATGCGGGGCGAGCCGCCCATCCCTGCAGGGGATGAGCGAAAACCGGTCGCTTCGATCCTGGAGGCCTCCAAGCTGGCCGGAAAAGCAACCGGAATTATTGCGACCTCCGAATTTATGCATGCGACTCCGGCCGATTTCAGCGCCCATTATCCGGATCGGGGCAACTACGACGCGCTTAGCAAGCAGCAGGTTTATAACGGGCTCGATGTCGTGCTTGGCGGAGGAAGCCAATATCTGACTCCGGCCGGACGGGAAGACGGCGAGAATCTGCTGGCCTCTATTAAGGCGCTGGGGTACGACTATGTGACAACGCCGGAAGCTATGAAAGCCTCCCAATCCGACAAGCTCTGGGGAATGTTTGCGCCAAAAGCGATGGCTTATGACATGGACCGGGACAAAACCAAGCAGCCAAGTCTTGCCGAAATGACGGGAAAAGCAATCGAAGTTTTATCCAAGGATGAAGACGGCTTCTTTTTGATGGTGGAGGGAAGCAAAGTCGATTGGGCGGCGCATGCGAATGATCCGATCGGCATTATCAGCGATGTGCTGGCTTTTGATGACGCAGTAAAAACCGCTTTGGACTTTGCAAAAACGGATCAGCAGACAGCCGTCATCGCCGTAACCGATCATGGAAACGGAGGACTCACCATTGGAGACCGTTCCACGACGGGCAGCTATGACAAAGAACCGTTGTCCAAGTTTATCGCCCCGCTGAAAAAAGCGAAGCTGACCGGTGAAGGGCTTGAATCGAAATTCAACTCGGTCCGAGGCAACGTGCAAGCGGTGATGAAAGAGTATTTCGGGATTACCGATTTGACGCAGGAAGAGATTAAGGCGATTAAAGAAGCCAAGCCGGGCAGCATGAATTACGCCGTGGGTCCGATCATCAGCAAACGCGCCGGAATCGGCTGGACGACAGGCGGACATACCGGCGGCGACGTGGTGCTGTATACATATGCGCCCAACAATGACCGGCCGTTCGGGGTTATCGACAACACCGATGTGGCCAAATACATGGCCCGTGTATTAGGACTGGATCTGGACCAAGCCAGCAAACAGCTTTTTGTACCGGCTCAACAGGCGTTTGCAGCGAAAGGCGCTGCCTACCAGCTGGATTTGAAAGACGCCCAAAACCCGAAGGCGCTGGTTTCCAAAAACGGAACCCGGCTCGAATTGCAAATTTACAAGAATATCGTTTTGGTGAACGGAAAGAAAGTAAGCCTGGATGGGGTCATTGTTTATAACGGCGTTCAAGTATTCGTGCCGCAGGCAGCGGTGGACTTGATAAACTGACAAATCCATTTCTGAAAAAGCCGGAACGGGAATCTATCCTGTTCCGGCTTTTTTGCAGGCATGGAGAGTAGCGGGCAACCAAACCGTGAGGTGATTGGAAGGGATTGACAGACGGGTCGGTTCGTTATTTAATAGTAATGTTTACGGGTGAAGTCATGCCGTTAAGGGCAAAGGGGGCCAGCTTGGATTGACCATTTCACGGATCGGCATTTCTGTATTTATTGGATGCGCTGCGGGTGTTCTATTGCTCTTTGCGATGCATCCCGTTCTCCTTACTGCATTCCCAGATCAAGCCGTAGAGAATTTTCAGACGTTTAAATCCATGTTTCTGAGCATTGTCCTTGAAGCTCTTGGTTACATCGTAATCGGTGTGCTGATATCGGCCATCATTCAGTATTACATACCGGAGGAATGGATCCGCAAAGTTATCCCGAAGAACCCGCTTATGGGAATTGCGGCAGGCTGCTTTCTCGGCATCTTGTTTCCTCTTTGCGAATGCGGCATGATTCCAATTGTACGCCGCCTGATGCGCAAGGGGATGCCTCTTTATGTCGGGATTGTCTTTATTCTCGTCGGCCCGATTGTAAACCCGATCGTATTTGCTTCCACTTTGTCCGCCTTCCGCACCCGGCCGGATATTGTGTATGGCCGCATGGGGCTTGCGCTCGCTCTAGGTTACCTCATCGGACTGATGATCTTTCTTCTGTACCGCCGCAATCCTTTGAAAAAAACAAGGGAGGAGCTGATTCCGGGGTTTGAGGATATGAAGGGGGCCCTGAACCGAAAGCAATTCCGTTTGTACGGCGCTATGGAGCATGCCGGAAACGAGCTTTTCGAGATGGGCAAATACCTGGTTTTCGGAGCTTTGTTAACGGCATGCATGCAAGCCTTTGTGCCCCGTGCGGAAATCATGGAAATTGGACAGCAGCCCGTCTGGTCGCATCTGTTCATGATGGGCCTCGCCTACATTCTTTCCCTCTGCTCCAATTCGGACGCATTTGTGGCCTCCTCTTTTGCCGGTTCCTTTTCGCCCGGCGCTGTTCTGGCTTTTCTTGTGTTTGGCCCGATGCTTGATCTCAAAAGCACGCTGATGCTGCTCAGTGTGTTTAAAGCGCGGTTCGTTTTGCTTTTGGCTTTGCTGATTGGCGTCACGGTGCTGGCGGGTTCGTTCGCCTTTGGCTTATTTCGCTTATGACAAAAGAGG
Organism: Gorillibacterium sp. sgz306347; assembly: GCF_059735245.1. NCBI lineage: Bacteria > Bacillati > Bacillota > Bacilli > Caryophanales > Paenibacillaceae > Gorillibacterium > Gorillibacterium sp. sgz306347. Next base: position 27,144 of record NZ_JCAPET010000008.1, on the reverse strand, counting down.
GAGGGATCGCAAATGTGGGAGAAAAAAACGAGCCGGTTCCATCCCTTGCTCCGGGCCGGGCTGCTGGCCGCCTTTACCGGTTATATTATCTTTTTGACGCGTACCGGGACGCTTTCCCTGTATGTCGTGCCCCGCATGCAGCCTGTCGTGAAATTCGCCGCCCTGGCGCTCCTGGTCGTTGCCGTCTTTCAAGCCCGGACGGCGCTTTACGGAAAAGCGCCCGATTGCGGCGTTGACTGCGGCTGTACGGATCATACGGCACGCTCCCCGCTTGGCAACGGCCTGACTTACGGCTTGTTTGCGCTTCCTCTGCTGCTGGGTTTTGTTTTCCCCCATGCCGTTATGGGAAGCAGCGTGGTTTCCGTGAAAGGCATTCAGCTGAATGCAAACGAATATGTGCAGCCCGGCGCTCCAAAGCTTGGAGAGGAGAAAGCGGCCCCGCCATCGCCTGCCCCGCGCGAAATCACAGTCCCGGCTGCGGAGACGAGCGAAGAGGACCTGGAGCTTCTTTTCCCGGACGAGCCCTATATGGAGCAATACCGTCAGCTCGGAAAGCTCCTTTACCGAAAGGATCTTATTGAGGTGCGGGATGAAGGCTTTATGGAGGTTCTGGGGGCAATCGACATCTACAAGACCAGCTTTATCGGGAAAAAAATCGAACTGACCGGGTTTGTTTACCGGGAAGAGGAGATGGCGGACAATCGGTTTGTCATTGCACGGCTTGCCATGAACTGCTGCTCTGCGGACGCCTCCCCGTATGGCGTTATCGTCCGGCATGCAAATGCGGCAAATTATGCAAATGATACTTGGGTCAAGCTCAGCGGAGTCATCGGAATTTCTTCCTACCAAGGAAACGAGCTGCTGGAAATCGCCGTGCATGCGATAACTGTCGTGGACGCCCCTGAGTCGCCGTATGTGTTTCCCTATACGTCCGATTACCGCAACCTGGACAAGTAGCTATCAACCCAATTTCCTTGGTGGTGACAAATGAAGAGCAGGCAGCATTCCAATGAATGCCGCCTTTTTGTTTTCGGTTAAGGCGTGCAAAAGGGATTGACGGAAACGAAAAAAGAAAGTAGAATCGATTTTAATCGTAAAAATTACTAATAAAAGAATGACAAAGGAGAGAACCGGAGATGCACCCCATCCGAAAGACCAAACGAAAGCCATCTCATGCTTTGACTCATTTTTCTTTCATGCTGCTTATGAGTCTGGTTCTGCTTCTTGCAGGCTGCTCTGCATCGGCTCCGTCCGCCGAAGAAGCAATGGCAAGCTCCTCACCGGCAGGCGTGGCGGAGGTAAAAAACGGAGAAGCTGCGCAGCCGTCCTTGGACGAGAACCAGGACTTCACTTTCACCGACACTTCCGGTAATGAGATCACGCTAAAGCGACCTGTGGAACGTGCGGTTGTGCTGAACCGGAACACTGCGGAAGCCATTGCGCTGCTCGGGGCGGGAGACAAGGTAATCGCCGTTGGCGACAATACGCACAAAAACAATCCTTATCTCGGTTTTGACAAGCTTCCCGACGTTGGCGAAACCAGTCAAGTAAATCTGGAGACCATACTCAGTCTGAAGCCGCAAGTGGTGTTCGCTTATACAAACAGGCCGGACAACACGCTGGAAGCTAAATTGGAGCCGGCCGGCATTCAGGTGGTGCGAATGAATAACTATCTGCCCGATCAGATGGATAAGGAACTGGAAGCGTTGGGAGCCCTATTCGGAAAACAAGAGAAAGCGGCAAACTTCCTGAATTGGAAGCAGGAGATCGAGGCCATTCCGGCTGAGCGGATAAAAGATATGAAGGAAGAGGACAAAAAAAGCGTACTGGCCCTTTCGGCCGGTTTTCTGAACTCGGACGGCGGATTTCGCATCTTCCCGAGCCAGGCGCTAGGGGGAAAGCCGGGCGTTGGCGAAGGGTACGCAACGATTCTGGCAGGTGGAAAAGACGCAGCGGATTTGCAATGGGACCCTACGGAAGCTTCCACCACCATAATGGTGGATACCGAGTATGTGCTTCAGCACAATCCGGATGTCATCACTCTTCACGGGACCTGGCTGGGCGGCTATCAAGCAACCGATCCTCAGCCGCTTGATGAAGCCTTTGACAATATCATGAATACTTCGGCCGTTCCCCGGCTTCAGGCGGGCAAAGACCGCGAGGTGTACTTCTTCCACACGAACTTTATCGGCTCGGACAAAAGGTACATCGGCATTCTTCAGTTGGCCAAATATTTGTATCCCGACCGGTTTGCGGACGTAGATCCCGATCGATATGCCAAGCAATACTATGAGGAGTGGCTGGGCGTTCCCTATCAAGGGATCTGGCATTACTCCTTTAAAGGGAACGATTGAGGATGGTTTCGGGAAACCGGCCGTTGGCCGAACCGTCCCGCCGGCCGTTGGATACCGCCTATCGTAAAGGCACCCGGCGAAAGGCGGCTGTTCTTGTGCTGCTGTTTCTTTTGCTGTTGCTGGCCGTCCTGTACGCAGCCGCGAGCGGGTCCGCTTCGATTCCGCTGCGGGAAATTGGGGGAATGCTCTCCGGGAGCGAGACGGATGAAATCAACCGCTACATCCTTACGGAGGTAAGGCTGCCCCGGATTGCAATGGCTCTTGTCACCGGAATGTCGCTCGCCGCGGCAGGAGCGATCATGCAGGCGCTGCTTCATAACCCTTTAGCCGATCCCTTTACCTTGGGAGTTTCCAGCGGGGCTTCCTTTGGAGCCGCACTGGCCATTGTGGCAGGCGCAAGCGTTTTTGGAGTCAACCTGACCCTTGGCGGACAATGGCTGATCGCCTTGAACGCGTTTGTATTCGGCTGCCTGGCGGTCGTTGTCGTTTCCGGTATCGCCCAGCTGAAGAAGAGCTCCACCACGGTTCTTCTGCTGGCGGGGGTGGCCATCGGTCATTTGTTTTCCGCCGGCGTCTCGGCCCTCAAATATTTTTCGGACAATGAAGCTCTAAAAGACCTGGTTGTGTGGCTGATGGGCGGTTTTTGGGGAGCCGATTGGAAAATCGTCCAGCTGCTTGTGCCGCTGTTTTTGCTGGCATTCGGCGTGCTGATGAAATACGCATGGGACCTGAATGCGCTCAGCTCCGGCGAAGAGGTCGCCCGTACGCTTGGCGTCAAGGTGAAGACGATACGCTGGACGTGTTTGGCTCTTGTGACCTTGATGGCTTCGACGACCATCGCCTTTAGCGGAATTATCGGCTTCATCGGACTGGTCGCCCCGCATATCAGCCGTATGATAATCGGGACGGACTACCGGTTCCTGCTGCCGTGCTCCTGTCTGACCGGCGCTTTGCTGCTGCTGCTTTCCGATACGGCGGCGCGGCTGGTTTTATCACCGGTCGAAATTCCGGTCGGCATCGTAACCGCGTTTTTCGGGGCGCCGTTTTTTATTTACTTGCTCGTCAGGAAGCGGAGGGACTATTGGGCGTGAAGAAGACGGCGGGAATCCAATTGGAGACGGCCAATCTGTCCTTTCAGTACGGGGCGCGCGCTATTCTCCATAACGTATCCTTGCAATTACCCAGAGGGCAACTGGTCAGCATTGTTGGCCCGAACGGAGCCGGCAAGACCACCTTGCTGAAGCTGCTGGCTTCCATTATTCCGCCCGACCGCGGCAAGGTTAAGCTGTCCGGTCAAGATGTCCGCTCCATTAAGCCGGGCGAGCTTGCCCGCCGGCAGGCTTATGTTCCCCAACACAGTGCCGGCGGTTTTCCTTTGACGGTAATGGAGACGGTGCTGCTTGGCCGAAAACCTTATATGAAGTGGGGGGTAAGGCGGAAGGATCTGCAGCTTGTCGCTGACATCTTGACGGACATGAAGCTGGACGGCATGGCGGAGCGCTACATGGATCAGCTGAGCGGCGGCGAACGGCAAAAGGTCCTTATTGCAAGAGCGCTGGCTCAACAGCCGGAAATCCTTCTGCTGGACGAGCCGACTTCAGCACTGGATATTCGCCATCAGCTGGAGGTGCTTGAGGGGCTTCGCGTTCTTGCAGGGAAATCCGATGTTTTGATCGTGCTCATTCTGCATGATCTGGAGCTGGCCGCCCGCTACTCCGATTCCGTCATTTTGCTGAAGCAAGGGCGTGTTTTTGCCAGCGGCGCACCGGAAAAGGTATTTACGCCGGCGGCAATGGAGGCGGTTTACGGCGTTACCATGACGATTGAGCCGGGCTTGTGCGGGCTGAAGATGACGGCCATGCGGGCGGTCCCGGATGCGGAGGCTTGACGGGCGCATCGCCCGCTTTTTACAGGAGAGGAGACGATTGCCGTGTATCATGGTGTCCGGTTTGATATGAACTTTAAAGCTTTGTGGCAGGAAGGAATGAAGGATTGGAGCGGCCGGCTGCCGGAGCGAATGACCAGCGACAAAGAGGAAGAGGCTTTCTGGCAGGGGCATTTGGCGAAAAAAGGCGATGCGCCATCCGGCGGGCTCGACGAGTACGCGCTGCCCGTTCGGCAAGAGCTGCTGACACACCTGAAGCCCGGAGATGAGGCTCTTGAAATCGGCCCCGGCTGGGGGAATTATACCTTTTCCGCGGCCATCCGGGTGAAGAGCCTCACCTGCGTGGACAGTTCCTCCAGCGTTTTGAGCTTTTTGCAGGAAAAAGCTCTCGGGCATGGGATCACCAATATGAGCGGAGTTCATGCCAAGTGGGAAGAATACGTTCTGGGCCGGCAGTTTGATGTCGTGTTTGGCATCAATTGTTATTACCGCATGTCGGAAATCGAAGCGGCACTTGTGAACATGAACAATTCCGCCCAGCGCACGGCGATTATCGGGCTGACGAGCGGACCGGAAAAACCGCATTATCTCGAAATAGCCCGTCAACTGGGCTGCAAAATAAAATTCAAGCGCAGGGATTATATTTACCTGTTAAACCTTTTATACGAGCTGGGGATTGACGCCAATTGCCGCATTCTTGATCTGGAACGCACCTACTTCTACGAGAATGAAGAAAAGCTGATTCGAAGCAACCTGAGCGACATTCTGGATGCGAATTATGACCGGAAAGCGGCCGAAAAAATACTGTTCGAGCATGCAGCAGCGAGCGGGAGCGGGTATTCCTATACCCACAAATTCAAAGCCGCCCTGATTCATTGGCATCCGACCGCAGGGATTAACCTGAAAGACCACATGCGCCTCAAATCCATACTCTCGCCATCTACGTGAAGGAGGAAAACGCCTGTGACGACATGGAATCTGACCGGCACCACGACCCATCTTCTGATCTGCGAAGGAGGAAGCTGCAAAAGAGGCGGTGCGGAGCGGTTGACGGACGAAATTCGCGATGAAATCAAAAAATTAAAAGCGGATCCCTGCATCCATACGACGCGGACACGCTGCAATGGCCGCTGTGACGATGCGTGCGTCGTGATTGCCTATCCGGAAGGAGCCTGGTACAGGGAAATGACACCCGAAGACGGGAGAGTGCTGGTCCGGCAAGCGCTTGCCGGCAAGAAGCATGAACCGAAATTATCGTACACGTACGATAACGGGCTGGTATCCCAAAACACTCCGGCAAACGGCGTCGAGAAACCTAAAGGGGATTGATTTTGCGGGGATGAGCCTCGAGTTGTTACTTTTGCAATTTCGTGCTTTAATTAATCGTAAATATTACTAAATAAAAGAGCGCCTAAATGATTCCGAGAGGAGAATTCACCATGATGAAAAAGGATCTGATTCCGGTAACCGTGCTATGCGGTTATCTTGGCTCCGGCAAGACCACGCTGCTAAACCATGTGCTGAACAACCGGGATGGGCTGCGTGTGGCCGTGATCGTCAACGACATGAGCGAGGTAAATATCGACGCGGCCCTCATTCGTTCCGGCTCCAGCTTGTCGAGAACGGAGGAGAAGCTTGTGCAGCTTTCCAACGGCTGCATTTGCTGCACGCTGCGCGAGGATCTTCTGGAGCAGGTCAGCCAATTGGCCGAACAAAACAGCTATGATTACATTTTGATTGAATCGACGGGAATCGCCGAACCGCTGCCCATTGCGCAAACCTTCTCCTATCAGGACGAGAACGGGAAATATGATCTGACCCGGTACTGCCGTCTGGACTGCATGGTGACGGTTGTGGACGCCTACGGCTTCTGGAAGGATTTTTCTTCCGGGGACAGCCTGCTTGAACGGTCGCAGGCAAGCGGCGAAGAAGACACGCGCGATGTAGTCGATTTGCTTATCGATCAAATTGAATTTTGCGATGTGCTGGTGCTTAATAAGTGCGACCGCCTGGCGGAAGAAGATTTACGGAAGCTGGAGGCTGTCCTGCGCACGCTTCAACCTCGTGCGAAGCTGGTTCGCAGCGTTTATGGCCGGATTGACCCCAAGGAAATTCTGAACACGAACCGGTTCGATTTTGACGCCGCCAGCACCTCCGCAGGATGGATGCGCGAGCTGGAGAACGAGCATGCTCCGGAAACGGATGAGTACGGAATCGGATCGTTTGTCTACCGGCGGAAGCGGCCTTTTCATCCCGAAAGACTTCTTCGCTTTTTTGAAGAATGGCCGGAGGAAGTGGTGCGTTCCAAAGGCTTTTTGTGGATTGCCACACGCTCCGATATTGCGGCGTCGATCGGCCAAGCGGGCCCATCCATTCAATTCGGCCCGGCCGGCTACTGGATCGCGGCCGCTTCCGCGGCGGAGAAAGAAGCGCTCCTGCGCGAAACCCCCGAACTGCTCGTAAATTGGGACCCTCAATGGGGGGACCGAACGACGGAGTGGGTGATTATCGGCATTCAAATGGACCGGGAAGAAATCATCGCTTCCCTGGACCGCTGCCTTTTGACGGACAGCGAAATGGAAGAAGACTGGAGTTTCTTTGCGGACCCTCTGCCGGCCTGGACCAGTCTGGAGCCGGTGAGGGAGGAAATCGGGAGTTGAGGATGAAAAGGGGCTTTCCCTTTTCATCCGGTTTCCAGCGTCTTTTCGTAGGTCCGGAATCCGTCTTTTTCACCGGCAAAAACATAGCCGTTCCGCGCGTAAAACGAGTTTAAGGCGGGATTATCGGCGATACAGTCGAGCCGGATCAGCCGCTTGTTCATGAAGCGGAGACCCGCGCCGCACCAGTTCAGAATGCTTTGGCCAAGACCGGTGCGGGCGTACTTCCGACGAACCGCCAACCGGTGCAAATAGACCGCTCCGTCAGCCTCCTGCGCCTTGTCTCCCCACAATTGGACGTCCCATGGGCTCGGCTTGCGAAGCAGCATGACCATGCCTGCCATTTCCCCGCCGTCCTTAAAAACAAAGACATCCCCGCGCCGGATCGCCTCTCTGGTATTATGGGAGTCCTCTCCTTTAAGCAGGCCATTCCACTGGCTGGACCCCCGGCTTTTTAGCCATTCCGCTACCCCGACCAGCAGGGACATCACTTCCTCGGTATCCTCCGGCTGCGCCACGGCAGCTTCGAAGCGCTCAAGAATGATTGGAATAATGATTTTCTGGTGTTGGTTCATGCTTTTCCTCCCCGCTAAGCCTTCATCCAGCCAATCTGGACAACGGAACTATAACGGGAAACGAACGGTTTGTCAAAAGGGAAAGAGCAGCCAGCGGCTAGTATATTGTTGTAAATACAACAAAAATAATGTAAGATGCTTTTATCGAAATAACTTCATCGCTAGAGACGGAAAGTGGAGGCGGGGTTATGGAGGAAGTTCTCCGTGAGGTCGGGATGATCGCCCGGTCGCTGGATTCGATAAGCAATATCGAATTTAAAAAATTCGACCTTACCAGAGGACAGTATTTGTACCTCGTGCGAATATGTGAACATCCGGGAATCATTCCGGACAAGCTGGCGGAAATGATAAAGGTGGACCGGACTACGGCAGCGCGTGCAATACAGAAGCTTGAAAGGAACGGATTTATTGAGAAAAGGGATGACCGGCATAACCGGAAAATAAAAAAACTGTTCCCAACGGAAAAAGGGGAGGCGGTTTACCCTTCGATAAAAAACGAAAACGATCATTCCAATTCGGTTGCATTATCCGGCTTCTCCGAAGAAGAGGCGGAAACCCTTTTGAAGCTGCTGCAAAGAGTGAGAAAAAACGTCGAGAAAGACTGGGAGTTTGTGAAAAAGGGAAACAAGAGAGCGTATTGATGGACGCACAGGAGGATAACGGCTATGAACATTGAGATGAAAAAATGTACGATAGAAGACTTGAGCCTGCTGCAGGAAATAAGCGTTGAAACCTTCAATGATACCTTTAAGCATCAGAATTCCCCCGAAGCCATGAAAGCCTACCTGGAACGGGCCTTTCACACGAAGCAATTGGAGAAGGAGCTGTCGGCAGCCGCTTCTTCGTTCTATTTTATTTACAGGAATAAGGAGCTTGCCGGTTATTTAAAGGTGAACACAGGCGAGGCGCAATCGGAAAGAATGGGCGAGGAGTCGCTCGAAATCGAACGCATTTATATAAGAAAAACCTGCCACAAACAAGGACTTGGGAAATATCTCATCTACCAAGCGGAAGAAGTGGCGAAGCAAAAGCACAAAACAAAGATCTGGTTAGGCGTGTGGGAGAAAAACGACAGCGCCATCGCCTTTTATAAAAAAATGGGGTTTGAACAAACCGGAAGCCATTCTTTCTATATGGGAGACGAGGAACAGATCGATTATATCATGACCAAAATACTACCGAAGTGAAGTGACTTTCAACCTTCCTCTACCGTAAGCTGGACGGCGTGCTGTGCTTGAATTGCTTGAACACCCGGTTAAAGGTTCTGACATTGGTAAACCCGCAGTCCAGCGCAATGTCAATAATCGGCTTCTCCGTATGCAGCAGAAGCTCTTCGGCTTTGTTTACCCGAATGTGGTTCAGGTAGGAGACAAAACTCATACCGGTGGTCGTTTTGAAGAACCTGGAGAAGTAAAACAGGCTCATGTTGGCCTGTTTTGCCGCATCCTCAAGCGTGATTACATCGGAATAATTGGCTTCGAGATAATCAAGCACGGCCTGCATAACCTTCATGCCGGTTATTCGCCGCCGGTCCTTTTTTTGATTGGCCGCTTCACAGGGGAGATGCCGCAGGATCATTCCGCAAAGCTCATGCAGCATTCCGGTAATAAACAGTTCATGGTGCGCAGCCTGATCGTTAAATTCCCTGTGCAAACGGAGCATAAGCCCGGACACACTCGAAAGAAGCCTTCCATCAGCGGTTGACTCCTCACCCGGCCGGATGAAGGGACTCGCCAGGCGTACGTCCTTCGGCCATCCTCCGGGGCTGCCGATCAGCTGGGGATTGAAGATGACCAGCAAAATGACCGATTCGCAGTCGCTGCTGTCATAATAATGAATATCCCCGCTTCCGCAAAACGCCATGTCTCCTTTGTGAAGAAGCCGGCTCTCCTGATTAATCCCCATTCGAATGGACCCTTCGCAAACATATACAAATTCCAGATCCGTGTGCAATGGGCAAGAAAATTCATATTTGGCAAAAGCATGGAAGTGAAAGGGAGTCCGGAAGGATACATCCGGTTTTCATGATAGGCTTTCATAATGCTCCTTTGCCGCAAGGCGGATGATAGGGCTGCTTTGAGGTTTTGTTTTTTAAGATAATAGCAAAAAATGACCAGCCGGGCAATGAAAATGACGAGCCGCAGCAAAGCGATAGCCTTACAATCGAACTGAGCGATGTCAAAATTATCAGAACCCGAAGGAGTCGTTAGTTATGCCGAAAAAAGCTTTGATTGTAAGAGGCGGCTGGGAAGGTCACGAACCGGTGGAGGTATCCGCCGTATTTTCGGCTTTGCTTCAAGCCGAAGGCTTTGATGTTGAGGTATCCGATACACTGGACAGCTTTAAGGACGAGGAAAAGCTGCTGGGGCTGAACCTGATTGTTCCGGTCTGGACGATGGGGGAGATCAGCAATGAGCAGCTCCAGCCCGTATTGAAGGCAGTGGAAGCCGGAGTCGGCCTGGCCGGTTGCCATGGAGGGATGTGCGACTCCTTCCGCAATTGCGTGGAATGGCAATTTCTGACTGGTTCGCAATGGGTAGCCCATCCCTTTAATGATGGAGTGGACTATGAGGTGAATATGGTGGCCGCCAGCTCCAGTCCGATCATTGAAGGAATCCGGGATTTCAAGGTAAAGTCGGAGCAGTATTTCCTCCATGTCGATCCTTCGGTAAATGTGCTGGCGACCACGACATTTTCCATCAGTGAAGGCCCGCACTCCGCAAATGGCGCGATTACCATGCCGGTTGTGTACACCAAAAGGTGGGGAGAGGGCAGGGTATTCTATAACTCGCTGGGCCATCATGCGGATATCTTCGATATCCCGGAAGCGAAGGAACTGATGCGCAGAGGGTTCCTCTGGGCCGCTAGATAAGTACATACACTTCATCAGCAAGGTGGGATGGTTTTGGACAAGGTAAAGGTCGGGATTATTGGCTGCGGCAATATCAGCGGCATCTATTTTGAGAATTTATCCAGGCTTTTTGTAAACACGGAAGTCTACGCTTGTGCCGATCTTATAAAAGAACGGGCGGCGGAGGCTGCGGAGAAATACGGAGTTCCGAACGTTTGGACCACAGAAGAATTGCTGGCTTCCGAGGAGATTCAAATTGTCGTGAATTTGACTACACCGGCAGGACATTACGAGGTTTGCAGGCAAGCGCTGCAATCCGGCAAACATGTCTATGTCGAGAAGCCGTTGTCCCTGTCGCTTGAGCATGGGCGTGAACTGGTTCGCCTTGCAGAAGAAAAGGGGCTGATGCTTGGCTGCGCTCCGGATACTTTTTTTGGGAACCGGTCTTCAAACCTGCCGAAAACTGATCGATGACGGCTATATCGGGGAGCCGGTAGCGGCATCGGCGTTCATGGTCTGTCACGGGCATGAAAGCTGGCACCCGGACCCGGAGTTTTACTATCAGGCCGGCGGAGGCCCCATGTTCGACATGGGCCCTTATTATCTCACGGCGCTGGTCTCCCTGCTGGGACCGGCCGCAACCGTATGCGGCATGACGAAGACCTCATTTCCTCAACGGACGATTACCAGCCCGAAGAAATTCGGAAAACAAATTGCGGTCGAGGTGCCTACGCATGTCGCTGGAACGCTGCAGTTTGCCGGCGGCGCAGTGGCGACTGTCGTGACAAGCTTTGACGTCTGGGACAGCACTCTTCCCCGCATCGAAATTTACGGCTCCCGGGGATCGCTGATTGTTCCCGATCCCAACACCTTCGGCGGGCCCATCCTGTTCAAACCCGCAAACGGAAGCGCGTTTATGGAATTTCCGCCGGTACACAGCTATGCCGGCAACAGCAGGGGAATCGGAGTTGCGGACATGGCGGACTGTATCGCGTCCGGCAACCGGCCGCGGGCCAACGGCGAGCTCGCCTGTCACGTCCTGGAAATCATGCATGCGTTCCATACCAGCTCGGATTCCAAACGTTATGTGGAGCTGACAACCAACTGCGAGCTGCCGAAGCCTTTGCGGCTCGGCCTGGTGGAAGGTTATTTGGATTAATCACAGAAAAACGGCCGGCCCGACGTTCTTATCGAACTGCGGGCCGGCCGTTTTGTATAATAATGGCCCACCATAAGGATGGGAGCGAGGAGTATCTCGGACGGGCGCTGAAGGATTACGCGAATCGGGATGAAGTGGTCATTGCGACAAAGGTATATTTTCGCACGCCATGAAGAAGGACACACCTGGAAAGGTGTGTCCTGTATATTTAACCGGAGTTATTCTGTCCTCTTATTGCATCGAAACAAAGCGGATGATATACTCTCATTACATCTGCGTTTTCGATCATAAGCACAAGTAATGCATCTTACATTTTTATTGTACCATGCCGGCAAACTCCTGTCAAATGGTTTTCTTCATTTTATGATTAGGGGAGATGTGAAATGAGTTCTTTGGTTATCGGTTTTCAGGAGATGGGAAAAACGCCGGTAGCGCTTGTAGGCGGGAAAGGGTTTAATTTGGGGCAGCTATCCAAATTGAAAGGAATCCAAGTGCCGGAAGGTTTTTGTATCACAACGGCAGGGTACCAAAAAGCCATTGAAGCTAACAAAACGTATCAGGCGTTGTTGAACCGGCTCCGTCTGTTAAAAGCAGACGATCGGGCTCAAATTGGAGAAATCAGCAGGGAAATCCGGCAGCTTATCGGGGAAACCGGGCTTCCTTCCGATGTTGGAAACGCCGTTGCTGACTATCTCTCCCGTCTTGGCGAAGAACATGCCTATGCCGTACGTTCAAGTGCGACGGCCGAAGATTTGCCGCATGCCTCTTTTGCCGGTCAGCAGGACACCTTTCTGAATATCATCGGCAGGAAAGCGATCTTGCGGCATATCAGCAAATGCTGGGCGTCCCTGTTTACGGATCGTGCGGTCGTCTACCGGATGCAAAACGGATTTGGCCACAGCCGGATTTACATAGCGGTTATCGTGCAAAGAATGGTTTTTCCCCAGGCATCGGGGATTTTATTTACCGCAGACCCCGTGACCTCCAATCGAAAGGTGCTGTCAATTGACGCAGGCTTCGGACTTGGCGAAGCAATGGTCTCCGGCTTGGTATCGGCCGATTGCTATAAAGTTCGGGAAGAGAAAATCGTCGACAAAAGAATTGCAGCCAAACAAGTGGCTGTCTACGGAAGAAAAGAAGGAGGAACGGAGACCCGGCGGATTGATCCGGATCGGCAAAAGACGCAAACGCTTACGGATTCGCAAGTTTTGCAGCTGTCACGCCTTGGTAGACAGGTCGAAGCTTTCTTCGGTCACCCGCAAGATATCGAATGGTGTTTGGCTGATGATGCTTTTTATATGGTTCAGAGCCGTCCAATCACGACCTTATACCCGATACCCGAAGCCAATGATGAAAAACCTCACGTTTACGTCTCCGTTGGCCATCAACAAATGATGACGGACCCCATCAAGCCGTTGGGTCTGTCGTTTTACCTGATGACGACTCCTGCCCCCATGCATCAGGCAGGCGGAAGGTTGTTTGTGGACGTCGCCCCGAATCTGGCTTCACCCGCCGGCAGAGACATTTTATTGAATACGTTGGGGCAATCCGATCCCCTCATCAAAGACGCCCTGTTGACCATCCTCGAACGGGAAGCGGATCAAAAACCAAGCCCAATCGATAAAAAAGAGCCCGGCCCAAGTAAAAGCCGTAACGATATACCGCAGTCTGCGGGGTCTCAAGCGGAAAAGGATACTGAATATGATCCGGCCATCGTTTCCGAGTTGATCAAGAGCAGTCAAACCTCAATCGAAGAGTTAAAGCGGACCATACAAACGAAAGCCGGCTCGGCTTTGTTTGATTTTATTGTGGAAGATCTCCAGCAATTAAAAAAGTTGTTTTTGTTTAACCCGCAAGCTTTAGCCGTTATCATGGCCGCTATGGATGCTTCCGCTTGGATCAACGAAAAGATGAATCGATGGTTAGGCGAAAAAAACGCAGCAGATCCGCTTTCCCAATCCGTACCGCACAACATTACTTCGGAGATGGGACTGGCGCTATTGGAGGTCGCAGATACGATTCGCTCTTATCCGGCGGTCATTGATTATTTGCAGCGGGTAAACGAGGATGATTTTTTGGAGGAACTGCTCCGGCTCCGGCTTGAAGGGGGAAAGGAAGCCCGCGGCGCGATTCTGGATTACCTCGGCAAATATGGAATGCGCTGTCCCGGGGAAATTGATATAACGAGGACTCGCTGGAGCGAAAAACCAACCATGCTTCTCCCTCTGATTCTTAATAACATTAAAAACTTCGCACCGGATGCCGGCAAACGAAAGTTTGAGTTAGGGCGCCAGGAAGCATTGAAGAAAGAACAAGAGCTGTTAGGGCGATTGAAGGCTTTGCCGGATGGCGAACAAAAAGCCAAAGAAACCAAACGAAGGATCGACCTGATCCGAAATTTCAGCGGGTTCCGGGAATACCCGAAATACGGCATGGTGAATCGCTATTTCCTTTACAAACAGGCTTTGCTCAAAGAAGCCGAGAAGCTTGTCCAGGCCGGCGTGATTCGTGAAAAAGAAGACATCTATGAGCTCACCTTTGAAGAGCTTCGCGAAGCCGTGCGCACAAAGCAATTGGATTACCGGATCATTACCAAACGCAAAGACGAGTACAGCTTTTACGAAAAACTAACCCCGCCGCGTGTGATGACGTCCGATGGTGAAATCCTGTCAGGGAAGTACAAGCGGGAAAATCTCCCGGCAGGAGCCATTGCGGGGCTGCCCGTCTCATCCGGCGTTATCGAGGGACGGGCACGGGTTATCTTGGACATGGAAGACGCGAAGCTGGAAGAGGGGGATATTTTGGTCACCTCCTTCACGGATCCGAGCTGGACCCCGTTGTTTGTCTCCATAAAAGGTCTGGTCACCGAAGTTGGCGGGCTGATGACGCATGGAGCGGTGATCGCCCGTGAATATGGCTTGCCGGCAGTCGTAGGGGCGGAGAATGCTACCAAACGAATAAAAGACGGGCAGCGAATCCGGGTGAACGGAACAGACGGGTATATTGAAATCCTGTAGCGGCAGTTCAGGAAATCTGGGAACAACAAAGACCTAAAGTCCAATGGATTAGAAGAATACCGGCAGAAATCGTATAATAACCTCAGGACTCCGTCTCCAGAAAACCGAGGCAGCCATGCGAGGTCGGGGATGAGCGGAATTAATGGGGGATTTACGGGTATGTTAAAAAAAGAGTCGCTTGCCGGGCACTGCTCCTATCAAATTGGCGGAGCTGCAGACTATTTTTCTGCACCCCAAACGGAAGAAGAATTAAGAGCGGTTTTGCAAGAATGCAAATCACGGAAGCTTGCCGCTTTCATATTCGGAATGGGCTCCAACGTCCTTTTTCCGGATGACTTGCCGAAAGACCAATTGTTTCTTTCATTAAAAAGACTCGCTTTTTGGGAAAACACCACGACAAACTGGTATGTCTCGGCAGGTGTGCCCATGTCCATGCTGGCGATTGCCGGCCTTCATTATGCCATTCCGGACATGGAGCGAACCTATCTGCTGCCTGGCAGTCTTGGCGCGGGCATTTACATGAATGCAAAATATGAAGGGTTCCAAATGAGCGACATACTTGAACGGGTTTCCTATATCGATTTGGATCACGATCCGTTTATCACCCGGAGTATAGAGGTCAGCGAATGCAAATACGGGTATAAAAAATCGGTTTTTCAAGAACGGAACTGGCTTATTCTCGGAGCCGATATGCGGGTAATCCCAACTGGAGAGAAGGATTTCGAGCTGCAGAGGGTACTGGGCCGGTGGCTGGATCTTCAAAATCCCTCGAATCTCAAGGCCTTTTACGATTTTTTTTCGCGGGAAGTACATGTGCTGGAACAAAAGGGAATCCTTATTCCGGAGACGATGAAGAGGATTGAACGGTATCGGCTTGAAAAGCATCATTTTTCCTATCCGTCCTGCGGCTCCGTGTTCAAAAACAATTATGATTTTGGCACTCCCATAGGCGCTTTAGTGGAACAGCTCAATCTTAAGGGCTTGGAGCAGGGGGGAGCGTTAATTTCCCCGCACCATGGCAATATAATTGTTAACCGCAACCAAGCAAGCGCTCGGGATATTGCCTATTTAATGAACGTCATCCAAGACGAAATCCATCGGACGTTCGGCTTTGTTCCGGAGCCCGAGGTTGTTCTTCCGGATTCAAGCCGGAGGATTCGAAAGGAGGGGACCGTATAATGAGAATTTCCGTTTCTGATGAAGCCTTCCAATCCTTTCAAAAGGAGTGGGAACTAAAAGACGGTCAATATGTCCGAATTTATGCAAAGTATGCCGGAGGAGGCCGCGATGCCTTTTCGGTAGGGATCAATGCCAATGCAGCGCCGATTGACCCTGCGTTTGTCGAGCCGGTCGGCGGTTATTATTTTTTTGTGGAAAAAAGCGACGAGTGGATTATGAAAGACAAGAAATTGAGCATAGACAGTAACAACGACGGAATTTTCTTGAAAAGCGAACAAATTTAAAGGCTGCCGGACAAGAGCTTGGAAACTAAAAAACCGCGGAATCCCGCGGTTTTTTAGTTTGGGTATCGTCAGGTTCTCGTCCGGACCAAAAGATAAGAACTTGATCCCCCGTTGGTGCAGTTTATCGATTGGCGGTCTCCGCCGATTTTGAGGCGAAGGCTCTGCGGAGGAGCTTGGTCAATTCCATCAGGATGACGGCGCCAAGGGCCAGGCCGGCTGCAATCAGCCATTCCGACATTCCGAACGAAGCCGGAATCGAGAAGATGTCCCGGACTCCCGGCAGAACCGTGATGCCATAAAAGGCCAGGCAGACAAGCACCGCTCCAATCACATATTTGTTGCTAAAAAAACCTGCTTCAATAGAGGTTTGACTGTTCGAACGGGCGGCAAAGGTCTGAAGCGTACGGGACAGGATCAGAGTCGTGAACGCCATGGCAACGCCCATTTCGGAGGAAGTCTGAAGCCCGATATACAGAGACACAATGACTGCAATCCCGATTAGCAGCCCGCGGGTAATAATGGCCTGCATCATCCCGCCGGCAAAAATGCTTTCCTTCAAGTCTCTCGGTTTCCGTTTCATCACATTCGGTTCGGGCTTCTCCATGCCCAGAGCAATGGCGGGCAGGGAATCATTCGCCAGATTGATGAAGAGCAGCTGGATGGCCGTAAAGGGATTCACCCATCCGAACACAAGGGCGAAGAGGATGGCGATGATCGCGCCCAGGTTGCCGGAGAACAGGTAGGCGATCGCTTTTTTGATATTGTCAAACACCGTTCGGCCTACCGATACTGCATTTACGATCGATACAAAATTATCGTCCGTCAAAATCATCGCCGCCGCATCCTTGGCTACGGCGGTTCCGCTGCCCATGGCAACCCCGATATCCGCCTGCTTCAAGGCCGGGGCGTCGTTTACACCGTCGCCGGTCATGGCCGTTATTTTCCCTTTCCGCTGCCATGCGCGGACGATCCGAATCTTGTTCTCAGGGGAAACCCGGGCGTACACGCCAATCTGCTCCAACTTCGCATCAAGCTCATCGTCGGTCATGGCGTCGAGCTCCTGACCGGTTACGGCTATTTCTTCCTTGCTCATCAAGCCGATATCCCGGCCGATGGCTTGTGCCGTCGTTTTGTGGTCGCCTGTAATCATGATGGTGCGGATGCCGGCCATTTTGGATTCCGCGATCGCGCCGTAGACGGCTTCCCGGGGAGGATCGATCATGGCGGTCAACCCTACGAGCACCAGATTCTGCTCATCCTCCAGCCCGATTTCCGTTACGGAGTTGGGCACGGTTTTGTAGGCGTAAGCCAGTACTCGCAGGGCTCTGCCGGAGTAATCCTCATTGGCTTTAATAAAACGCTCCAGCACTTCCGGAGTCAAGGGCACTTCCTGTTCTCCCAGCAGGACATGCGTACACCGGTCAAACAGCACATCCGGTCCGCCTTTGGTCAGCAATGCTTTCTGTCCGTCAAAGGTGTGCAGGGTAGACATCAGCTTGCGGTCCGAGTCAAAGGGAAGCTCCGCTTCGCGGGGGAAATTGTCGCGGATTTCCCTGTAATCCCTGTCCTTGCTGTTGCTGAAGGCAATCAGCGCCACTTCCGTCGGGTCGCCCAGCTCTTTTCCGTCTTCATTAATGTTAGAGTCATTACAGAGCACGGCAATATGCAGCAGCCGTCGGGCCTCCAGCGACCAGTTTTCCGATTTCTGATTAAATTGATCGCTGTCCCCTTGCGGCAAAAAGTAATCGACAACCGTCATTTTATTCTGGGTGAGGGTGCCGGTCTTGTCGGTGCAGATCACACTGGCGGACCCAAGCGATTCGACGGCCGGCAGCGTACGGATAATGGCATTCTGCTTGGCCATCTTGTTTGTCCCGACGGACAGGACGATGGTGACGATGGAGGAGAGAGCTTCCGGAATGGCGGCAACCGCCACGGCGACGGCAAACATGACGGCATTCAGAATTGCTTCCGTCGTATCGACCGTGTCGTCCGACAGCCAGATCCGAAGGGCCTGGATGGCGAAAATCAATACGGACAGCACCAGAACAGCGATCCCGAGCTGCTTGCTGAACGCTTCCAGCTTACGCTGCAGCGGCGTCTGCTTGGCTTCGGCGCTTTCGAGGAGCTCGGCGATTTTCCCGATTTCAGTCGTCAGCCCGGTTCCCGTCACAACAAAGGTTCCGCGCCCGTATACCACCAAAGAGCCGCTGAAGGCCATATTGCGGCGGTCGCCAAGCGGTGCTTCACTGTCAATGGTACCCGAATGCTTCTCGACAGCCTCGGATTCCCCGGTCAGCATGCCTTCGTTAATCTTCAGGCTTTCGGATTCCAGAATACGGCCGTCGGCGGGCACGTAGTCGCCGGCTTCCAGGATGACAATGTCCCCGCGTACAAGCTCCCTTGCAGGCACGCTTGTTAATGACCCGTCACGCAGAACTTTCGCCGCCGGCGCCGACATCTGCTGCAGGGCAGCGAGCGAGCTTTCCGCTTTGCGGGTTTGGACGACGCTTATAACGGCATTCAGGATCAGGACGAGGAAAATGATAAGGGATTCCATAACATGTCCCATAAAAATCTGGACGCCTGCTGCAATAAGCAGCACCACGACCATAGGATCCTTGAAGTTTTCCAGGAAAAGCTTCCAGAGGGGATCTTTGCTTTTTCCTTTTAACTCATTGTATCCGTCCCTATCCCGTCGCTTTTCCACTTCCGCGGAGCCAAGCCCTTGGACGGTGGTCTGCAATTCCTGCAAGCTTTCGGTTGTACTGCTGCGGTAATACTCCACTGATGATAACTCCTCTCCTGTGCTGTGTTTTCTCTCAGGCTGCCGGTAAAGGGATCGGTTATCGTATGTATGTTTTATCCGTTCACCCGTTCGGCAGTTATTTGAACCTTTTGTTTAAAAGGTACGATAAAACCGG
Organism: Gorillibacterium sp. sgz306347; assembly: GCF_059735245.1. Lineage (NCBI taxonomy): Bacteria > Bacillati > Bacillota > Bacilli > Caryophanales > Paenibacillaceae > Gorillibacterium > Gorillibacterium sp. sgz306347. The sequence continues at coordinate 8,259 of NZ_JCAPET010000008.1, read as the reverse complement.
CAGCAAGTTTCAACTATTGGAAATCGGGATTGCTTACGCCTATTTTTAGCAAAGTCAAGGAAGACCATTCGCTGCGGTCTCTTAAGGAGGGGGGAGCGGAAGAGCGATCCGCCGGTCGAACGGATAATGGAAACGAACCGGGACATCTTAATTGTTTAAGGATAAAAACACCAAAATGCCCTGTAGAGATTCTCTCTTGCGTTGAAGTGCACTTTAAGGTTTATAGTGAACTCATCAAATTTGCTTCTAACGAGGGTGAAAGCCTATGAACATCAAAAAAGCCAGTGAATTAACCGGAGTGAAGCCCGAAAACATTCGCTATTACGAGCGAATCGGATTGATTCCGCCTGTAACGCGAGACGAAAATGGCGTTCGCGATTTTTCGGAGCATGATATCGGCTGGATTAAATTTTCAAAACACATGAGGGATGCTGGCCTCGGTACGGAAGCATTGATTGAATATATTTTACTTTTCCAAAAAGGAGATCCTTCAAACATCCCCGCGCGAAAAGAAATTCTGCGAGATCAGTTGGAAGAGCTGGAGCAACGCATTCAATCGATGACGCGTGCCCGTGATTATTTGAAATTCAAAGTGGAAAATTATGAAGAAACCATGGTCCCTCTAGAAAAAAAGCTGCAAGACGGGGAAAGCTCTCCTTGATTGTTTACCCATCATGTTGGTTTTTTGCACAGCATCAAACAACATTCATTTGGCGGCTGCGGGGGACCCGAGCAAACCGGAAACGGAATGGTGAAATAAATTTAATGAAAAGGTGGAGAATGGATTGAAAGCAAACGTAATGTACGCAGCCGGTGATGTTCGGGTTGAAGAGATTCCGGTTCCACAGATTCAGAAACCGACGGATGCCATTTTGAAGGTGGTTGTCGCCTGCATTTGCGGAAGCGACCTGCATCCTTACCGCAGCATGTGCGCCCATGAACACGGCAGCGGCGAAGCCATGGGACATGAAGTGATCGGGAAAATTGAAGAGACGGGCTCGGAAGTTACCGGGTTCCGGAAAGGCGATCTGGTCATCGTTCCGTTTGCATACGGCGATAACACTTGTCCCTTTTGCCGGGAAGGGTTAATGACGTCTTGCGTGCATGGGGGCTTCATGAACGGCTGCCAGGCCGAATATGTCCGGGTGCCTCAAGCACAGGGAAGCCTGTTCAAATTGCCTGACGGCATTGATGAAACGTCTCCTTTATTGCCGTCTTTGTTGACCTTGTCCGACGTATACGGCACCGGTTATCATGCGGCGAAGATGGGCGGCGTGAATGAAAACACGACCGTTACGGTTATCGGCGATGGAGCGGTCGGTCTTCTTGCCGTGCTCTCCGCAAAAAAGCTTGGCGCCAAGAAAATTATTCTTATGGGCCGGCACAAGGAGCGGACGGATCTTGGAATTGAATTCGGCGCCACGGATATTGTTCCCGAACGCGGAGAAGAGGGGATTGCGAAAGTCCGCGAATTGACGGAAGGGGAAGGTACCCATGTCGTACTTGAATGCGTCGGACTGATGCCTGCTTACGAGATGAGTGTCGGCGTCGTCCGGGCCGGCGGGGTGATCAGCCGTGTCGGCGTTCCGCAGTATGACGAAGCTCCCGTCGGGTTTGCCAGTCTTTTCGGGCGCAACATTACGCTTACGGGAGGTCCGGCTCCGACGCGAGCCTACATGGAAGAATTGCTTCCCGATATTCTTGACGGCACCTTTCAGCCTGGACGTATCTTTGACGTAACGGTTGACTTGGCTGGTGTTCCGGAGGGGTACAGGGCGATGAACAACCGGGAAGCCCTCAAGGTATTAATCCGACCTTAAGACGGAATGAAGATGCAGCAAAACGGCAGCCTGGAATGGATGCCCAGAATGACGAGAAAGCGGGAGATAAGGGCCCCTATTGTGAACGCCCGGAAAAAATAAAAAAGCCCTATCAGGACTGCAAGCTGCAAGAAACCCCTCCTTTCAATTTTTTTGCCCTTTTCCGCAGGAATCGTGTCTGCAGATTCGCTGTTTCATAGAATAACGTAATGTGGTTGGAGGACGATAGGAAAGCGGGGGGTGAACGATGCTTTTTTCAGTTAACGAACAGCCTCCTAAAGAGTATTACCGGGATATTTCGGAGTGGCAGATGGAATCGGGTCAAAAGGAAACCGGAGATGAATGCGGAAAGGTTATTCCATTTGACTTCGGCGGTGTAGCGGAGTTTGTATCGCCCAAAACCATTGAAGCCCATATCCATCGCGACCTGACCTCATACAAATTAAAACCTTTCGGCGGATACATGGCCATCATCCCCGGCGGCAGAGTATGGGGACGGTCCGGTGCGGTTTTGTCGCCGGAGGGGAGACTGATTTTCGATCTGTCCCAGGAATACGATGCCGAGCGGCATCGAATGTTAAAGGCCGAAGAGCATCCGGTATTTTGCAGCTGGAACGATCCGAAGCTTCAATATTTAAACGGTACGGCGGCCGTTTTAACATTTTGCGGAAGCTATAATTATTTTCACTGGTTATATGATGTACTCCCTAGATTCGTTATGCTGCAGATGAGCTCCATTCCTTATTCCAGCATCGTAATGAATCCTAATCCTTACGGACCTTTTGTGGAAGAAACACAGTCCATGCTGGGCATACCCGAATCGCTTGTCATCCGGGCAAGTCCGGAACTTTACATCAGGCCCGACAGGCTGCTCGTTCCGTCCTTGATAATGAACTCCCACTATCCCCCTTGGGCTACGGAAACCCTGCGCCAACTATTGCTGCCGTACCGGGACACGCAATTGGCCGTTCCGGAGCGCATTTATATTTCGCGTAACAAAGCAGGTTCACGGCGTATCGTCAATGAAGATCAAGTGGTTCGCTGTCTGGAAGAATACGGCTTCGTGACGATTTACCTTGAAGAATGGAAGGTTGCCAGACAAATTCAATTATTCGCAGCGGCAAAGGCCATTCTGGGTCCCCATGGCGCGGGGCTGGCCAACCTTGCTTTTTGCCGGCCGGGTACCCGGGTCATTGAATTATTTCATGACCGGCATATTGTCCCTACGTATTGGATGATCAGCAACCACAATGCATTGGATTATTATATGCTCTATGGGAAAGGCTGTCCGGATCCCGCCGTGCGTTTTACGGGACTGGAAGACATTTATGTGGATACCGAGCGGTTGAAGCGCACTCTGCAGCTGGCAGGATTGGATTCTTAAACGAGTGAAGAAAAGGAGCCCAAGAGGCAACTCTTGAGGCTCTTTTGTATTTTTGGAAAAGGGGCATCGTCTATTTTCAAGTTGAATTTCGTTTAATCTTTTTTTTCTGTTGTCGGGTTTACCGGAGGATGGTAAGATGCCCTTGTGCTGCCAAGAAAACGCATTCAAAAACAGATAGAAAAGAGAAGGAGGGAAACCTCATGAAGCTCTTCACCCGCTTGCTCGGTTTCGTCAGACCTTATGCAGGCCGGGCCTTGTTCGCCTTATTCTTAATGACGCTGGGGGTAACGTTCGACCTCGTCTCGCCGTGGCTGCTGCAGCTCGCCGTTGACGACGGAATCAAAGCCAAAAAATTATCGGTGGTCGTCTTTTTCTGTCTGCTTCTGGCTGGCGGGCAACTTCTCAAAACCGTCATCAGTTATCTTCAAGGTTACAATCAGGAGCTGGTCGGCCAAAACGTAATTTTCGACATGCGGCAAAGGCTGTATGCCCATCTGCAAAAGCTATCCTTTTCGTATTACGACAAGGCCCAGACGGGACAGATTATGTCCAGAATGACCGGTGATATCGACGCGGTCAAAAACTTTATTTCCTTCGGCTTCATCAACATGTTTCTCGGTGCTCTTACCTTCATCGGAACCATTGTCGTCATGATGCTGATGAACTGGAAGGTCACGCTGATCAGCATGTCCACGGTTCCCCTGCTGATGCTTGCTCTGTGGCAGTTCAACCGGAAGGTCGGGCCTGCGTGGGGGGAAATCCGGGAGCAAATGGGCAAGCTGACAACCACCCTGCAGGAAAATATCGCGGGTATCCGCGTCGTGAAAGCCTTCGCCCAGGAACGCCTGGAAAGGAAAAAATTCGGTGGACGCAACGAAACGAACTTCGAGACCAACATGAATCGGGCCAAGCTCGAAGCCAATTCCTTCCCCGTCATGAACCTGTTTGGCGGCGCCGTCTTCCTGCTGATGAACTGGGTTGGCGGAATCTACGTAATCAAAGGCGAAATGACCGTGGGCACCTTGACGGCATTCCAATGGTACGCCTGGGGGCTGATCTGGCCTCTCAATATGATGGGCTGGATCATCAACATCATGCAGCAAGCCTTTAAAGCGGCTCCCCGGGTATTCGAAATTCTCGACACCCCGGTGGATATTGACTCCCCGGCGAACGAAGGGATTCCCGCCGATACCATCCGCGGAGCCGTGGAATTCCGGAACGTCTCCTTCCGTTATCCGCAATCAAACGCAGGCAACGTTGCGGAAAGCGCTTCGGATGGTTCTGCCGAAAGCTCCACGGATACCGGGAACACGGAGATCAAGGGGGTGCTGAACGGCATCGATTTGAGGGTCAGCCCCGGCGAGGCCATCGCGGTTCTCGGCGGCACCGGCTCCGGGAAAAGCTCCCTTATCCAAATGCTCGCCCGCTTCTACGATGTATCGGAGGGTGCCGTCCTGCTTGACGGAAGAGACGTCCGGGAGTACAATCTCGACGGTCTTCGCCGGAAAATCGGAATCGTGCCCCAGGAAACCTTCCTTTTCTCGGCAACCATCCGGGACAATATTGCTTTCGGCCATTTGGATGCGACCCGGGAGCAGATTGAGGAAGCAGCCCGCCGCGCCCAAATCCATGATTTTATCGTAACGATGCCGGAAGGCTACGATACGGTCATCGGCGAGCGGGGCGTGGGATTGTCCGGCGGCCAGCGTCAAAGGGTCGCTCTTGCCCGGGCTATTCTGATGGATCCGCCGATCCTGGTTCTTGACGAAGCGACGGCCAGCGTCGATACGGCCACCGAGTCCGCCATCCATGAGGCCCTTCAAGAGGTTATGAAAGGGCGCACGACCTTTATCGTAGCCCAACGGCTGTCCGCCATTCAACGTGCGGACCGGATCCTTGTTCTGGAAGAAGGCCGTATAGTGGAGCAGGGTACCCACAAGGAATTGCTGGCGCAGGACGGATTTTACCGCAAGCTGTTCCTGATGCAGCAGGACGCGGAAGGAATGGCGGGATTCTTGAATCCCGACGACGAAGACAAAGACCGCGCTTTCGCGGTAACAGGGGGGTGAGAAGATGAGCCAAATCGAATGGGATTCCGAGGATGAATCAGAGAAGGGATTTAATAAAGCCTATCTGGTCCGTATGCTCGGATACCTGAAGCCCCATAAGAAGACGATGTCCGTCGTGGCTGTCGTCGTTATCATCGGTATGCTGCTCAGTCTCCTGGAGCCCATGCTGATCCGTTATGCCATCGACGAAGGAATGGAAAAGAAAAACTATCGAGCCATCCACATCTTTGCCATCTCCATCATCGCCATAAAGGTAGTATCCTTTTTCCTTCAGCGGATTCAGATCCGCCGGGTGAACTTCACCGGGCAGCGTATTCTGTATGAGCTCAGGCAGCAGCTGTTCGATCACTTGCAGACGCTTTCCTTCCGTTTCTTTGACGGAAGGCCGGCTGGAAAGATTATGTCCCGGGTCACGAATGACACCAACGCTATCGGAGAACTGATCAACGGCGGTCTTGTCACCATCATTATGGAGCTTACTCACCTGGTTGGTATCGTCGTTATTTTGCTGTATTGGGATTGGAAGCTGGCGCTCATGGCTTTCACGGTCCTGCCTTTCCTGGTTTTTCTGGTAAGCGGCTTTCGTACGAAAATCGAGAAGGCCTGGACCCGTTCACGGAAAACCATGTCCGCCATCAACGGCAATCTGAACGAAACGATTCAGGGAATCCGGGTCATTCAAGCTTTTTCCCGAGGCGCGCAAAATGAAAAGAAATTTAACGAGATTAACAATCGGAACCGGAAGGCGTTTATGCGGGCCGTTTCCCTTGAGCTGACCGTGTGGCCGCTGGTGGATCTCATCGGCATGCTCGGAACCATTATCGTTCTCTGGTATGGATCAAGCCGGGTGATCTCGGGGGAGTTGTCCGTCGGGTTCATCGTTGCCTTTATCAATTACCTGTGGCGGTTTTGGGGCCCATTGTCGGCCTTGTCGAAGGTCTACAGCCAATTGTTGTCCGCCATGGCCTCCGCCGAAAGGATCTTTGAAATTCTGGATACCGAACCGGAAATCCGGGACCGCAAGGACGCAAAAGAGATGCCCTCCATTAAGGGCCGCGTCGTATTCGACAACGTTAACTTTCGCTACGATGCGGATAAAGCCGATGTGATCAAAGGGTTGAATTTCGAAGTGAAGCCGGGGCAACGCATTGCCCTCGTCGGGCCGACGGGAGCCGGAAAAAGCACCATCGTCAACCTGCTGATGCGGTTCTACGACCCCAGCGAGGGACGGGTGCTGATCGATGGCCATGATCTGAAGGAAGTCTCTCTCCCCTCCTTACGGAGTCAGATGGGAATTGTTCTTCAGGATTCCTTTATCTTCTCGGGAACCATTGAGGAAAACCTCCGCTACGGAAAAAAAGATGCCACGGATGAGGAAGTCAAGCGGGCAGCCCAAAGCGTTCGGGTAGACCGGGTTGCCGACCGGTTCCCGGACGGCTACGCAACCCAGGTGGAAGAAAGGGGCTCCAAGCTGTCCGTCGGTCAGCGCCAGCTACTGGCCTTCGGGCGCGTCATCCTGGCGGACCCGCGCATCCTGATCCTGGATGAGGCAACCAGCAGCGTAGACACCGAAACCGAGCAGCATATCCAGGAAGCTTTGGACACTTTGCTGGAGGGCCGGACCTCTTTCATCATTGCTCACCGTCTCTCCACGATTCGCTGCGCCGACGTCATCATGGTCGTCCATGACGGAGAAATCGCCGAAAGCGGCAGCCATGAAGAATTGCTGCGGCGCAAGGGCATTTATGCCAACCTTTATTACAACCAGTTCGCGATGCAGCAAAAGCTTTCCCGGCTTGCAGCAGGAGCCGAATAGATCATATGCATATTTAATTGCGGACTTGCCGGCGACTTCAGCAAGCCAAAGGAATTTTTGATGCCTCAGGCTGAGCATACTTATGACACGTATCTCTGGAAGCAGAACAGCTACCGCACCCGCCATCAACAGAAGAACTTTCTGTTCAAACCGCTTTATGAGATTAACAACGAAACCTTGGTAAATACAAAAAAGCTGTCGAGAAAGGACCTCGACAGCTTTTTCTGTACACCAACGCTTGGATACAATCCGCTTCTTCTCATGGCCGAGCGGGAAATCGTTCCCAAACGGGGTGACTAGCCTTCAGCAGCTTGGGCGGTTTTCTTTGTTTCGTGTACCGTACCGTGGGGATGATGGGGAGGGGCATAGATAACGTACAGCTTCAGCGGGGTTGTTCCCGTATTCGTTACATTGTGCCATTTTCCGGCCGGTATCATAATGGCGTAGTCATCGCGAGCCATTGCCTGGAAATTTAATTTGTCTTTTCTGTCTCCCATTTGAATCAGGCCCTGGCCTTCTTCAATCCGTATGAACTGATCGGTTGCCGGATGAATTTCCAATCCGATATCATCGCCAACCTTAATACTCATCAGGGTTACTTGAAAATGCTTCCCGGTCCATAAAGCAGTACGGTACGTTTGATTTTGCTTGGCTGCCTGGTCAATATTCACGACGAACGGATTCGGGCCATAGTCTTTTAAGGGGATCTGTCCCTTACGGTTTTTCTCGTTATAATAATAGTTATAATGAAACGGGTGAAGTTGAAGGGGGTTATCACCCCAGGTGTTATACAAAGGACTTAGCCCTTGATAGTGATAATGTGGTGGTACAGGATACATTCCTCATTCATCTCCTCCAGGAGCAGGATTCCCTTTTACCATATGCAGGTGCCTAGAGAAGGGACTTCAAGCCTTCAACATTGGGCGGAAGTCCAAGAAAAGGTGCTCTGACCCGGCATAATGAATGGGGGGCTGCCCGGGAGCGGTTTGAACATCCGCTGTGATAGGAGAGTTATATGCGAACCCTATTTGATGCTCATTTGCATATCATTGATCCGCGTTTCCCATTAGCCGCCCATGCCCTGGCGGGCATCACAGAAAATGAAAATAAAGTTGCGTTATTTCGGGGTGGATTTTTTGGCTATGCCGTGGTCCAATGTCCATCACGCGC